>CANMXH010000020.1 GCA_947501315.1 Caulobacteraceae bacterium
GCAGAACCAGATGGCGCTCGTCGCCGGAGCGGTGATGGGCATCATGCTGATCCCGTTCGTCAGCTCCCTGTCCGACGACATCATCAATGCCGTGCCGCAAAGCCTGCGCGACGGGTCCTACGCCATGGGTGCCACCCGGTCCGAAACGGTGAAGCGCGTGCTCCTGCCCGCCGCCCTGCCCGGCGTCGCCGGCGCCATGCTGCTGGCCATGTCGCGCGCCATCGGCGAGACCATGATCGTCACCATGGCGGCCGGACTTGCCGCCAGCCTGACCCTGAACCCGCTGGATACCGTCACCACCGTGACCGTCCAGATCGTGACCCTTCTGACCGGGGATCAGGAGTTCAACAGCACCAAGACCCTGTCCGCCTTCGGCCTCGGCCTGACCCTGTTCCTCGTCACCCTGGTACTCAACATCGTGGCCCAGCGCATCGTGCAGACCTACCGGCAACAGTATGACTGAGACCCGCGTTACGTCCGAAATGCGCGCGGCCCGCCTGCGCGCGGGCCTGAAGCGGCGCTATGCCCGCGAGGGCCGGTTCAGGCTGTATGGCCTGCTCGCCATCGGCGTGGCCGTCGGCTTCCTGCTGCTGCTGCTGGGCCGGATCATCGAACAGGGCCATACGGCCTTCTACACCCACTCCGTCACCGTCCCCGTCTATATGGATCCCGCCCGGGTCGACCGGGCCTATCCGCAGGGCACCAATTTCGAGCTGCTGGTCGCTGAACAGCAGCTGGCCCGGATGGGGATCGCCGACGATGCGGCCGGGACCAAGGCCACGGCCCTGCGCAGCCTGTTCTCGTCGGAACTCAAATTCGCCGCCGCCGCCCGTATCCAGAGCAATCCCGAACTGATCGGCCAGACCGTGCCGATCACGGCCCCGGTGTCCGATGACGCCGACCTCTATTTCAAGCACGAGATCTCGCGTGACACGCCTGCCGACCAGCGCCGTCTCAGCGACGAACAGATCGGCTGGCTGGACCGGATGAAGGCCTCCGGTCAGGTAAAGGCCCATTTCAACAGCGGCCTGTTCACCAAGGGTGACTCGACCGAGCCGGAGCTCGCCGGGGTGTTGGGGGCCGTCGTTGGCTCTGCCCTGATGCTTCTGGTCACCGCCCTGATCGCCATTCCACTTGGCGTGGGTGCCGCCCTCTATCTTGAGGAATTCGCGCCGCGCGGCCGGATCACCGACCTGATCGAGGTCAATATCAACAACCTGGCCGCCGTGCCCTCGATCATCTACGGCCTGCTCGGCCTGGCCCTGTTCATCAACTGGATGCATTTGCCGCGCGCCAGCCCGCTGGTCGGCGGTCTGGTTCTCGCCCTGATGGCCCTGCCGACCATCATCATCGCGACCCGGTCGTCGCTGAAGGCTGTTCCGCCGTCGATCCGTGAGGCGGCCCTGGCCATGGGCGCGTCAAAAACCCAGACCGTGTTCCAGCATACCCTGCCGCTCGCCATGCCGGGCGTCATGACCGGTGCCATCATTTCCATGGCCCACGCCCTCGGCGAGACCGCGCCGCTGCTGCTGATCGGTATGGTCAGCTTCATCCCCGGCATTCCGTCCGCCATCGGCGAGCCCAGCGGGGCCCTGCCCTCCCTCGTCTACATCTGGGAAAATGCCTCGGAGCGTGCCTTTCATGAGCGCACGGCCGCAGCCATTCTTGTCCTTCTCGCCTTCATGATCGTCATGAACGCCGCCGCCATCTTCCTGCGCCGGCGCTTCGAACGCCGGTGGTAGCCCGATGAAACTCAACCTCTTCCGTGCACCGGAAAGCGATCACGGTCACAAGGCCCCCCTGGATGCGCCGGGCGAGGGTTCGCCGGCGATGGCGGTTCCAAAGGCCTCCCATCGGGGCGGCGGGCCGGTTGGCCCGACCAAGATCGAGGCACGTGACGTCTCGGTCTTCTACGGGGCCAAACAGGCTCTGCACGAGGTCACGCTCGATATCCCGGACAAGACCGTCACCGCCCTGATCGGCCCGTCCGGTTGCGGCAAGTCGACCTTCCTGCGGACCATGAACCGCATGAATGACACCATCCCCGGGTGCAAGGTGACCGGCCGCATCGAGATGGACGGCGAGGACATCAACGACCGCTCGGTCGATCCCGTCCTGCTGCGCGCCCGCGTCGGCATGGTGTTCCAGAAGCCCAACCCCTTCCCGAAGACCATCTATGAGAACGTGGCCTACGGCCCGCGCATTCACGGGCTGGCCGCCTCCAAATCGGAACTGGACGGTGTCGTCGAGGCTTCCCTGAAACGCGCCGGTCTCTGGGAAGAGGTCGCCGACCGTCTGCATTCGCCCGGCACCGGCCTGTCCGGCGGCCAGCAGCAGCGTCTGGTCATTGCCCGCGCCATCGCCGTAGAGCCGGAAGTCATCCTGATGGACGAGCCCTGCTCGGCCCTGGACCCGATCGCCACGGCCAAGATCGAGGAACTGATCGACGAGCTGCGCGAGCGCTACTGTATCGTCATCGTCACCCATTCCATGGCCCAGGCCGCCCGGGTCAGCCAGCGCACCGCCTTCTTCCACCTCGGCCGACTGGTCGAGACCGGCGACACGGAAGAGATCTTCACCAACCCCCGTGAGCGGCGCACGCTCGACTACATTACCGGCCGTTTCGGCTAGGATCGCGCGAATGCCACTGCACACCGTCAAGGCCTACGGCGACGAGCTGAATCAGCTCACGGCCGAAGTCGCCCGTATGGGGGGGCTCGCCGAGGCCCAGGTGGCTGACGCCGTCGATTCCGTCGCCCGTCGCGACATCGCACTGGCCCGCGCCGTGGTGGACCGCGACACCCGGCTGGATGCCATGCACCGCGACATCGAGCGCAAGGCCATCCGCCTGATTGCCCTGCGCCAGCCGGTCGCCTCCGACCTTCGGCGCACCCTGGCCTCAATGAAGCTGGCGGTCGACCTGGAGCGCACGGGTGACCTGGCCAAGAACATCGCCAAGCGCGGCCTGATCCTGGCCGAGGGCGAGCCCATGCCGCCCCTGACCCGTTCGATCGAGCGGATGGGCAAGCTGGTCTCGATGCGCCTGCGCGACGTACTGGACGCCTATGCGGCGGCCGAGATCGACCGGGCCATCGCCGTCTGGAACACCGACGACGAGGTCGACGAGCACTACAATGCGCTGTTCCGCGAGCTGCTGACCTACATGATGGGCGACCCGCGCACGATCACCGCCGGCACCCATCTGCTGTTCATGGCCAAGAACCTTGAGCGGATCGGCGACCACGCCACCAACATCGCCGAAACCATCTACTACGAGATCACCGGCCAGGAGTTCATAGGCGAGCGCCCGCGCTGGAGCCCCGACACCGCTGAAGCCGCGTCCGAACCGCTGTCGCCCGTCTGAACCCGGAGAATATGCCCGTGCAGCCCTATGTTCTGGTTATGGAAGACGAGGACGCCCTGGCGACCCTGCTGTCCTACAACCTCGAGAAGGAAGGCTACCGCGTCGTGGTCGCCGCCGATGGCGAGGAGGGCATGCTCCAGATCGAGGAGCGTCTGCCGGATCTGGTGCTGCTGGACTGGATGCTGCCCAAACTCTCGGGAATCGAGGTCTGCCGGCGCATTCGCGGCAAGTCCGAGACCCGCAACATGCCGATCATCATGCTGACGGCGCGCGGCGAGGAAAGCGACCGTATCCGCGGCCTCGACACCGGTGCCGACGACTATATGACCAAGCCCTTCTCGATGACCGAGTTGATCGCCCGCATCCGCGCCGTCCTGCGCCGCATCCGGCCCGGCCTGGCCGACGACCGCCTCAACCACGGCGACATTGTCATCGACCGCGTCGCCCACCGCGTCCGCCGCTCGGGTCAGGAAATCCACCTCGGCCCCACCGAATTCCGCCTGCTCGACCACCTGATGCAGCACCCGGGTCGTGTCTTCAGCCGCGAACAGCTGCTGGATGCCGTCTGGGGCAGTGACGTCTATGTCGAGGCCCGCACCGTCGACGTCCACGTCGGCCGCCTGCGCAAGGCGCTGAATGTCGAGGGTACGGTCAATCCGATCCGCACGGTCCGGTCGGCGGGCTATTCGCTGGATCTGGGGGGCTGAACCCGACCTGAGCTAGCGTCGGAGTTCGGCGTTCTTCGCGTGCGGCCGTGATCCGTAGTGGCGGTAGTAGTCGACCACACGGTCGCCCAGCTCGTTGTAGGGCCCGTCTTCGAGGAGCGGGCGCCGCCGGTCGGCGAGCCGCTTGAGGGTCTCGCGCGAGCGCGAGATCACCTCGGCCGGAAATACGGCCTCATCGAGCAGATGGCGTTCGAGATAGGCTCGCAGGATTTCGAAGCCGGCGTCCCAGTTTCCATTGCCGTTGCGCATCGCCTCGTCCCGAAGCTTCTCGACCGCCCGAAGCAACTCGCCCTGCACGGTCTCGGCCTGTCCTGACTTCGGCACGAACCGGGTCCAGATGGCCCGCCCTTCCTCCAGATAGTCCATTCCGTCCTCCCGATCCGATAATCCGCAGGCGTTCGAAGAGCGCGAGATTGGACGGCGAAGCTGCTTTTCGACAAGCGCAGTTTTCCGACGCGCGGGCGGCGACTCGCGGAATCCCGCCTTCACACCGACCGCCAACCCGCTAGGGTCCCCTCCTCAGTTCGAGGAGTCCGTCCCATGCGCCGTCGTACCTTCCTTTCGACCCTGCCCGCCGGTGCCCTGCTGGCCGGGGCAACCGCAGCCACCGGCGCGGGCGCACCCTCACCCGCCCCCCGCGCGCGTCAGGCCGCCGCCGCCGCCGACCCCTTCGCCGGCATCGGCCCCGGCAACCGCAACAGCGGCGTCCAGTTCGTCGGCCGCTCGACCGTCTGGGGCGCCAACGGGGCCGCCGCCACGGCCCATCCGCGCGCCACCCTGATCGGCATCGACACCCTGAGGCGCGGCGGCTCGGCCATCGATGCGGCCATCGCCATCAATGCCGCCCTGGGCTTCCTTGAGCCCACCGCCAACGGCATAGGCGGCGACGCCTTCTGCATGCTGTGGGACCCGGCGCAGCGGAAGGTCGTCGGCCTCAACGGTTCAGGCAACAGCCCGCTCGGCCTCTCCCTCGAAACCGCCCGTTCGAAAAAGGCCGCGGACGGCTATCTGCCGCCCTATGGCGCGGTGACCGTCAATGTCCCGGGCACGGTCGACGCCTGGTGGGCCGCCCACCAGCGCTACGGCAAACTGCCGTGGGCCGATGTTCTCCTGCCCGTCGCCGAGCTGTGCGAAGAGGGCGTGCCCATGCCCCAGCTGATCGCCTGGTACCTCCAGCGCAACATGGCCGGCTTCGACCGCCGCGCCGCGATCATCGAGGAGAACGACAACCGCAAGAAGGTCTATGCCCCCGACGGCCGCACCCCCCGGGTCGGCGAGGTCTTCGCCAATCCCGACCTCGGCCGCACCTACCGGATGATCGCCGAGGGCGGTCGCGACGCCTTCTATGAGGGGGCCATCGCCGACCACATGGAACGCTATTTCCGTCGCATCGGCGGCTGGATGACCAAGGCCGACCTGGCCCCGCACCGCACCGAATGGGTCCAGCCAATCCGCACCGACTATCGCGGCGTCGAGGTCTATGGCCTCGGCCCCAACACCCAGGGCCTGTCGACCAATCAGATCCTCAATATCTGCGAACAGTTCGACCTCAAGGGCATGGGCTTCCAGTCCGCCGCCTCGATCCACCACCAGGCCGAGGCCAAGCGGCTGGCCTTCGAGGACCGGGCAAAATGGTTCGCCGACGACCGCTTCAGCCGCACCCCGGTCGAATGGCTGAACTCCAGGGCCTATGCCGCAGAACGCGCCGCCCTGATCCGCCCCGACCGGGTCATGGACCGCGCCTTCCCCGGCGATGCGCCCACGCAAGGCGACACCACCTATTTCAGCGTCGCCGACAAGGACGGCATGATGGTCAGCTGGATCCAGTCCAACTATCGCGGCATGGGCTCCGGCCTCGTCCCCGACGGCCCGGACGGCTCGACCCTCGGCTTCATGTTCCAGGATCGCGGCGAACTGTTCGCCCTGACCGACGGCCACCCCAACGTCTATGCCCCCGGCAAACGCCCTTTCCACACCATCATCCCCGGCTTCGCCTGCCGGGACGGCGAGCCCTGGATGGCCATGGGCGTCATGGGCGGCGGCATGCAGCCACAGGGCCAGGCCCAGATCATCATCAACATGGTCGACTACGGCCTCGATCCGCAGGAGGCCGGCGACAGCCCCCGCTGGCAGCATGAGGGCTCGTCCGAACCCACCGGCCATCCGTCGGAGGGCGTCGGCGTCCTGCATCTCGAAACCGGCGTTCCGGCCGCCACCAAGGCGCAGCTCGCGGCCAAGGGCTGGGTCCTCGGCGGCCCCAATGGCGGCTTCGGCGGCTATCAGAATGTGGTGCGTCAGGCGAATGCCCGCGGGCCCTGGACCTATGGCGCGGCGACCGAGATGCGCAAGGACGGGATCGCCCTGGCGTATTGATGGCGGACATCGACCTCACCGGCCGCTGGACCGGCGTCTATTTCTACCCCGTGGACCCGGTCCATAATCCCTTCGACGACTGCCCGCCGACGCCGTTCCTCGCCGAGCTGAGCGATCTCGCGGGCGCGGTGACGGGCACGACATCGGAGCCGGACGTGATGTACGATGCCTCGGTCATCATCCCGTCCGTCATTGACGGCAGCCATGACGGCAGCACCCTTCGCTTCGTCAAGTTCAGCGATGCGCCGGAAGGCTTCGAAGACGCGATCCACTACGAAGGTGCCATCTCAAGCGACGGCCTGACCGTCGAGGGTCGGTGGAGCATCCTTGACGGATGGGCGGGGACGTTCCGGATGCAGCGTCAGTCCGGCGTTGCTGCAAGTCTCGAAGCCGAGGCGGCAGACAGCCTGACCCGATAGACCCTAGCCCGCCACCACCTCTTCCGGCTCCAGCTCATAGACCGTCGCACAATACTCGCAGGTCACCCGGATCCTGCCGTCCGCCTCGACCATGTCGGCCCGCTCCGCCGGGTCGAACGAGGTCAGGACGCTCGCGATCCGGTCGCGCGAACAGCGGCATTGCGCCACCAGCGCCCGCGCATCCTCCAGCCGCACCCCGTCCTCATGGAACAGGCGGAACAGCAGGATCTCAGGCGTGATCGTCGGGTCCAGCAGTTCGTCGTCGGCCAGGGTCTGGAACAGGGCCCGCGAGCGGTCCCACGCCTCCTCGGTCGAGCCGCGCGCCTCATCGCCGGCGATCAGCTGGATCAGCGCCCCGCCGGCGCGCCAGCCGACGCCCTCATCGGTCACCACCGACCCGACCGCCAGCCGCACCCGGGTCGGGATCTGTTCGGACTGCTGGAAATAGTGTTCCGCCGCCAGCGACAGGCTTTCACCCTCGATCGGGGTGATGCCCTGGGTCCGTTCGAAGTCCGGCCCTCGATCCAGGGTCATCACGAACACCCCCTGCCCCAGCAGCGAGCGCGCCCCCGGGCGGGCAAAGCCCTGCGACGCAGCCGCCACCTCGGCCTCGTCGAACCGGCAGTAGCCGCGCATCTGGCCGTCGGTGCCATAGTCGGCGACCACATAGCGAACCGGCCCGTCGCCCTGCGCCTGCACAATCAGCCGGCCCTCGAATTTCAGGCTGGAGCCCACCAGGGCGGCGAGCGCGCAGGCCTCGCCCAGCAGGGCCGCAACGGGCTCGGGATAGGCATGGGCCGACAGGATGGTGTCGATGGTCTGGCCAAGCCGCACGATCCGGCCGCGCACGGGCCAGCCCTCGATCTGGAAGGCGGCGGCCAGATCATCGGCGGGCGCGCTGGCGGCGTGGTCATGCGCCTGATCGGTCACGGGCGGTCCTTGGAAAGCGGCGGGGGCGGCGGAGCGCCGTCAGATAGGCGCACCAGTCGCGAATGATAAGACCTGCGTGCTACAGCAGGAACCAGCGGGGTAGAAATCCGCTGCAGCCCCCCGATCCGAACACACCGACCCGGCGGTTTCATGACCAAAGCGACGCTCAAGCCCCTGAACCAGCAGTCCATTGTCATCACCGGTGCCACCTCGGGCATCGGTCTCGCGACGGCACGCCGCGCGGCGCGGGCCGGGGCCTGTGTCTTCCTGATCGCGCGCAGCGAAGCCGATCTGAAAGCCCTGACCGAGGAACTGCAGGCCACCGGCGCCCGTGCCGCCTGGGCCGTGGCCGATGTGGCCGACCATGACGCCCTCGCCGGGGCGGCGGAAAAATGCGTGCGCCTGTTCGGCGGCTTCGACACCTGGATCAACAATGCCGGCGTCTCCATCTACGGGGCCATCAGCGCGACCACCCTGGAAGACCAGCGGCGGCTGTTCGAGACCAACTACTGGGGCGTGGTCAACGGTTCGCTGGTGGCAGCGGAGCATCTGCGCAAACGCTACAACGGCGGTGCCATCGTCAATGTCGGCTCCATCCTGTCCGACGCGCCCCTGCCGATCCAGGGCGTCTATTCGGCCTCCAAACATGCGGTGAAGGGATTCACCAATGCCCTGCGCATGGAGCTGATGCGCGAACAGGCCCCGATCACCGTCAGCCTTATCAAGCCTGCGGCGGTCGACAGCCCCTCCAGCAAACACGCCCGCAAGCTGACCGGCTATGCGACCCAGAACCCCCAGCCCGTCTATGCGACCCATGTGGTGGCCGACACAATCCTCTACTGCGCCAGCCACCCGATCCGGGAGATCACCGTCGGCGGTGGCGGCCGGCTGATCGCCAGCTTCTATTCCGTCCTGCCCGGTCTGGCGGAACCACTCTTCGCCCGGTTCGCTCCGTCACTGATGCGGGACAGGCGTTCGGCCTGGGAACCGGACGAAGACGGGCTTTACGGCCCGGGCGACGACGGCCGCGCGGAAGAGGTTCACTATCCCATGGTCCGCCAGTTCTCTGCCCTCGCCGAGGTCCGCAAACATCCCGGTATCACCAGCGGCGTGTTGGCGGTCCTGGCCGGGATCGGCATTGCCGCCCTGCTGCTGAAACAGCGCAGCGGCCCGACCCGGAATGAGCGGCTGCGCGGTCGCATCGATCCACGGGGCTGGATCGACACCGGAGCCCTGAATGACCGCTTCGGCGGCCTGGCCCACGCCCTCCGCCGGGGCCTGTCTGAAGCCGGTGAACGCGCGGCAGATCTCGGCGGCGACGCCCGCCGTCGTAGCGAACAGGTCCTCCGCGGCGCACGACATTCCTCGCGCAAGGCCCTGAAGAAGCACGGCAAGACGGCGCAGCGTTACGCCCATGACGCCGGTGCTTTCGCCCGGGACCATGCGAAGGAAGGCGGGGCCCTGCTGGCCCTGGCCACCATCGCCGCCGCCATCGGAGCCGCGGCCCTCGACGTCCGCCGCCCCGACAGCCGCATCCGCAAACCCGGCCAGTTCTAGGGCTGACTTCAGTCGATGACGGTCCGAGCTTTTGTCATCCCCGACGGAGCGAAGCGAAGATCGGGGACGGTTCAAGCCCCCATTCTCTGAGCTCCCGGACAGCCCGCTTGGGCTGAGCCGGGAGCAAGCCTGCCACTGCACGGGAAGCACCGGATTGTTCCGCGCGCATTGATGCGGCGCCAACGGCCGCAGCAACCTCCGCCCGTCTCCCGGCTCAGCCCAAAGGGGGCTGTCCGGGAGGGGCCACAGGAGTGACGTGTATCGTCCCCGATCTTCGCTTCGCTCCGTCGGGGATGACAAGGGGCCAATGCCACCTCACACCGAGATCATTCCGGATTCAGTTAGACGCTCTGGACCCTGTTTTCCGTCAGCCGTCGCCAGCTATTGCTGCAACTGCGAAGGTCAGCCAAGGTCCCTGCATGGCTGAGCCGACCACCTATGTCTTCGATTTCGATTCCACCCTCGTGCGCATCGAGACGCTGGAGGCCTTGGCCGACATCGCCCTGGCCGGGGTCCCCGACGCCGCCGCGATCCGCGCCGAAGTCGCAGCCCTGACAGATCAGGCCATGACCGGCGACCTGCCGTTCGGTGAGGCCCTGAACCGCCGACTGGCCCTGCTGCCCCTGACCCGCGACCATGTCGCCGAACTGGCCGCCCGCATCCTCGATGAGGGCACGCCCTCCGTGCGCCGCAACCTGCGCTTCTTCCGCGAGCACAAGGGCCGGATCGTCATCCTCTCGGGCGGCTTTCGCGAGATCATCGCCCCCCTCGCCGCACATCTCCACGTCCCGGCGGAACAGCTGCTCTGCAATGACCTGCTCTATGACGCCGAAGGTCGGGTCACGGGCGTGGATCCGGCCAATCCCCTGTCGCAGGCCGGCGGCAAGCCGGTCGTCCTCCGTGCGCTGGGCCTGCCGGGCCCCGTGGTCATGATCGGCGACGGCTGGACCGACGCCGAGGTCAGGCTGGCCGGGGCCGCCGACCGTTTCCACGCCTTCACCGAGGTGGTGCGCCGCGAGCGGGTTGTCGCCGCCGCCGACGCCGAGGCCCCGTCGATGGACGAGTTCCTGCATGCCGAGGGCCTCGCCGGCCGCTGGTCTTATCCCCGCGCCCGCATTCGCATCCTGCTGCTCGAGAACATCCATCCCGCCGCCGTCGAACGGCTGGAAGAGGCGGGCTATTCGGTCGAATCGCACAAGGGGGCGCTGGACGAGGACGCCCTGATCGAGGCGGTTCGCGGCGTCCATGTGCTGGGCGTCCGCTCCAAGACCCAGGTCAGCGCCCGCGTGCTGGAGGCCGCCGACCGGTTGATGGCCGTGGCCGCCTTCTGCATCGGCACCAACCAGATCGACCTCGACACCGCGGCCGGCCGGGGCGTGGCCGTGTTCAACGCCCCCTATTCCAACACCCGGTCCGTGGTCGAACTGGCCGTCGGCCTGACCATCGCCCTGCTGCGTGACGTGGCCGACAAGTCCGCCGCCATGCACCGTGGCCGGTGGAACAAGTCCGCGACCGGCTCGCGCGAGCTGCGTGGCAAGACCCTCGGCATCATCGGCTATGGCGCCATCGGCTCCCAGCTGTCCGTTCTGGCCGAGGGCCTCGGCATGCGGGTCATCTTCCACGACCTGACCGAACGGCTGGCCCTCGGCAACGCCCGCCGCATGGCCTCGCTTGACGCCCTTCTGGCCGAAAGCGACGTGGTCAGTCTGCATGTCGACGGCCGCACCGAAAACACCGCCCTGATCGGCGCGTCCCGGCTGTCGCGCATGAAGCAGGGCGCCCTGCTGCTGAACCTTTCGCGCGGCCATGTGGTCGATGTCGGGGCCCTGGCCCAGGCCCTCGGTTCCGGCCGAATCGGCGGGGCGGCGGTGGACGTCTTCCCCGAAGAGCCCGCCACCAACGCCGACCCGTTCGACAGCCCCCTGCGCGGCCTGCCCAATGTGATCCTGACGCCCCATATCGGCGGTTCGACCGAAGAGGCCCAGGAGGCCATCGGCGCGTTCGCCGCCGAACGCTTGCTGGCTTATCTGAACCGCGGCGACACCACCTTCTGCGTCAACCTGCCCAATGTGCAACTGGCCGAGGTCGACGGGGCGCACCGCATCCTGCACATCCACCGCAACCAGCCGGGCGTTCTGGCCGAGCTGAACCGCGCCCTCGCGGCCGCCGGACTGAACATTCTGGGCCAGCATCTGAAGACCGACGAACGCACCGGTTATGTGATCACGGACGTCGATCGCGACTATGATCCGGAGGCGTTGCAGGGGCTTCGTAGTGTGGCAGGAACGCTGCGCTTCCGCATGTTGCACTAAAACCTTACCTTGCGGCATCTTGCGCCCACGGAAAACGGGCGCACACTGTCACCCAACGGTCGCATGATGACGGCCGAAGGAGGATCATCGATGTCTCGTTTTCTGCGCCATGCGGCGCTTGCGGCCCTGACGGTCGCCGCCGCCGGCACCATCGCTTCTGCCGCCAGCGCCCAGAGCTACAGCCGCCTGGTCGTTTTCGGCGACAGCCTGAGTGACAACGGCAACCTGTTTGCCGCAACCGGCGGTGCCAGTCCGACTGCGCCCAATTTCCAGGGCCGTTTCTCGAACGGCGTGGTGTTCACCGAACTGCTTGGCTTCACCGCCGGCCGTTCCGCTGCCGGTGCGTCTGTGACGGGCAGCATCAACTACGCCTATGGCGGTGCCAGAACCGACAGCTCGGCCTTCCCGCCCGGAATGCGTAATCAGCTGCTGGCCTATACGGGCGCGGGCGGCACCTTCCGCTCGACCGATCTGGTCAGCATCCTCGGCGGTGCCAACAACATCTTCCAGGGCCTGCCGGCCGCCGGTGCCTCGTCCAACCCGACCGGTGCCATCGCGCCCGTCGTCACAGCAGCTGCGGCTGACATGGCCTTCCTGGTCAACAGCATTGCGGCCGCCGGTGCCGGTACGATCCTGGTCGGCAACATTCCGAGCCTCGGAAGCGCGCCGGCGTTCCGTGGCACGGCTGCTGCTCCGCTGGCCGAGTTTGCCGGTACCTCGTTCAACAGCGCCCTGCTCAGCGCAATGATGACGACGGCTGCTGCCCGCCCGGGCACCAACATCATCCTGTTCGATATCTTCAAGATCGGCACGACCCTGACCGCAAATCCGGGAGCCTTCGGCCTGACCAATGTCACCGACGCCTGCTTCAACGGGGTCACGGTCTGCGCAACGCCCAACACCTATCTGTTCTGGGATGGCGTCCACCCGACCGCCGCCGGCCACCAGCTGATCGCCCGTCTGGCCAATGACTATCTCTACTATGGCGACATCGGTGCCCAATCGACCGTCCAGGCGGAAACCTCCTTCCGCCAACGTGAGGACCTGCTCGATCTCGCCAGCGAAGGCATGTCCGGACGTGCCGCCTGGCAGGCCGGAACCAGCCTGACCTTCGGTGCCATCGCCGGCAGCGTCGAGACCGATGCCCGTGGCTCCGTGGCCGCCTCTGACACCACCGGCTACGGCTTCAGGGCCGGCGTGGACCATGTCATGTCGCCGAGCGCGCGCTTCGGCTTCGCCGGGACCTACCACACCGCCGAGGTCGAGGCGGGAGCAATGATGTTCGACGTCAAGACCTATGCCTTCGACCTCTACGGCGGCTGGCGCTCGGGCGAGACCTTCATCAACGCCACGGTGGGCGGCTCGATCGATCACTACGACGACATCACCCGCCTCACCTCGCTGGCACCGGTCGTCCATACCGGCGAGACGACCGGAGGCAGCCTCGGTGCCCGCGTCCAGGGCGGCGTCTGGATGGACCTGGGCGGCATTGCCCTGTCGCCGCGGGTCGCGCTCAACTGGGGTTCGACCGACGTCAACGGCTATATCGAACAGGGTCCGGCGGCCCAGTACAGCTACCAGGACCGCACGGTCCAGGCCGCCAGCGGCGAGATCTCGCTGCGGGCCGAAGGCGGCGGCGAAGGCATGAGTTTCTTCGTCGAGGGTGGTTATCGCGACAGCTTCGCTGACAACAGTGACGCCGTGCGCACCGGGATCGCCGCCAACCCGGCCCAGATCCTCGCCCGCGAGATCGACGACCCGTTCGGCGGTTCGATGATCGCCTCGGCCGGTATCGAAGCCGACGTGGGACCGATGAAAATGACCCTGGGCTACCGCGGTCGCTTCGGCGACAGCGCCGACAGCCATGTGGGTGCGGTGACCTTCCGCATGCCGCTGCCGTAAGGCTTACAGACCGTCAGAACAGGGCGCGCGGCTTCGGGTCGCGCGCCCTTTTTTGTTGCCCGGGTGCGACGTCCTGCCGCCCCACCCGCCCCAAAGCTGCCCCATCGACCCGTAGAACGGCCAGCCTACGGTCGCTGGTCGCAGTGTGTCGCACTTTGCGGCCGCCGGTGCCCCTCCCGCTCCTTGAGCCGAAGACGGATCTGCCGCTGCCATGCGACGCCTGCTACCGACCGCCCGGTCCTTTCTCATCCAGTCAGGCCAGGCCGTCAGCCTCGCCGGCGTGGCTGTACTGGCCATGGCGGCCGCGCCCCTGACGAGCCCCCGTGACAGCGTCCCGGTCGAAACACTCGCCACGCCGGAAGCACCACCGCTGGCCGCCGTCGCCGAGCCGGCCGGGCCCGTCAGGCGGCTCATCACCTTCGGGATGCCTGTTCGGCATCATGCCATCAACTCGCCCTTCGGCCTGCGCCGCCTGCCCGGAAACGCCACGCGCAATCACGAGGGTGTCGATATCGCCGCCCCCACGGGTACCGGTGTCTTTGCCGCCGCGGAGGGTTCGGTCCTGCGCACCGGCCATGACCCCGCCGGCTACGGACGCTTTGTCGAGATTCGCCACCCCAACGGCATGACCACCCTCTATGGACACCTCAGCCGCGTAGACGTGGCGTCAGGTGATGGGGTCGGGACCGGTGAGCGCATCGGGCTGGTCGGCTCAACCGGCCGTTCGACAGGCCCGCATCTGCATTTCGAAGTGCGGCGCGGCGATCGTCAGGTCAACCCGGTCAAGGTCATGGGCCGCACCTTCGAAGTCGTGATCGCTACCTGACGAAAGCCCGGCCCCTGACCACGGTTTCTTCACCCCTTTGGTGCCAGGGTGGGCCGTGAAGGGGGGCGTTTTGGACCACATCCTGTATTCCATCACGACCGAACATGATTACCGCTGGCTCCTGGCCGCCGGCGTAATCTGCGTCCTGGGGCTCACAACCGCTATCAATCTGCTGGTCACCGCCTGGCAGCAGACCGCCGCCCGACGGCAAACGCGCATTGCCCTCGCCGCCTTGATCTCTGGACTGACAGTCTTCGCGGCCCATTTTTTCGCCCTGAACGGCTACCAGCCGGGTCAGGAAATCCGCTACGCCGTCTGGCCGACGGTCGGGTCGTTCGTGCTGGCCCTTGGCGCCTTCAGCCTGGCCGCCGTGGCTGTCATGATCCGCCCTACCCGGTCCTGCCGCGCCGGCGCAGCCCTTGTTGCCTTTGGCGGCGTCGCCGGAATGCATTTCCTTGGCATCTCAGGCCTTGGCCTGGCCGGGACAGTCAGCTGGGAGCCGAGTCTGGCTCTGCTGGCAGTCTCCGGCGCATTGACGATCGCCCTCGTCGGCGGCGGCATGGTGTTTGGCCTGGGTCTTCCGCGCAGGGTGGCCACAGCGGTCTGCGGATCGATCGCGATGGCCTTTCTGCACCTGACGGCCATGAGCGGGTTGGTGGTCACACCGCAGACCATGGCTGACGCTGGCCCAACCCTGTCCAGCGGGGTCATGACAAGCGTCATCGTGACGATGGTTCTGGCCATTGCCAGCGTCGCCACAATGATTGGCTGGACCACCTGGGTCACACATTCGGGGGTCCTGAAGCGATTTCGCGAGGCACTGGATGCCATGCCGGACGGAATGGCCTTCTATGATGAGGAAGATCGGCTGGTTCTCTGGAACCAGCGCTATGCCGAGGCCAACCCGGAGCTGAAGTCGAAGCTGAAGGCCGGCATGACGTTCCGCGAAATCATCCAGATCGGTCTCGATGAGGATCTCTACACCGACGCACGGGGACGTCAGGCGGAATGGATGCAGGAACGGCTCGACTCGCGCCGGGCCCTCACGACGACCATCGAACAGCGGACCACGGACGACCGTTGGCTCAGGATCTCTGACCGTCGTACATCAGCCGGCGGCATCGTCACCGTCTGCACCGACATCACCGACCTCAAGAACGACGCCCGGGCCCTGTCCGAGGCACGCGATATCGCCCAGTCGGCAAACAGTGCGAAGAGCCAGTTCCTCGCCAATATGAGCCACGAGATCCGCACGCCCCTCAACGGCGTAATCGGTCTGGCCCAGGTCTTGGCCAAAACCCCCCTCTCGACCCAGCAGGCAGAGATGCTGGAACTGATCCAGTCCTCCGGCAGAACTCTGCAGGCGCTGCTCAGCGACATTCTTGACCTCGCCCGGGTCGAATCGGGACGTCTGGAACTGGCCCATGAGCCCTTCCATCTCGGCCGGGCCGTCCGTGAGGCAGCCCAGCTCCATAAGACCTCTGCACAGGCCAAGGGCTTGCAATTCTTCGTCGAGATTGACGATCAAACAGATCGCTGGATCCTCGGCGACGTCGTCCGGATCAAACAGATCCTCACCAACCTTGTTTCCAATGCGGTCAAATTCACCCAGACCGGATTCGTCAGCCTGACCGTCGCGCCCGGGCCGGACCGGGACAAGACACCGACGCTTCGCTTCTCGATCGAGGACACCGGCATCGGCTTCGACAGCAAGACACGCGAGCGCCTGTTCAGCCGCTTCGAACAGGCCGACGGGGCCATCACACGCCGCTTCGGGGGCTCAGGCCTGGGCCTGGCCATCTCACGCCAGCTGGCCGAGATGATGGACGGCGATCTGGACTGCGAAAGCGAACCCGCTGGCGGCTCCGCCTTCATTCTCACCATTCCCTTCAGTCCCGCCGAAGCACCGGTCTCAGTGCCCGGCCCGGCCCTCGAACCGGCCTGTGACAAGCCTGCCACCGTCCGCGTCCTGCTGGCCGATGATCATCCGGTCAACCGGAAGGTGGTGGAGATGATCCTGACCGGGGCGAACACGGAACTGACCTCGGTCGAGAATGGTGCCGAGGCTCTCCAGGCCTGCCGCGACCGTGACTTCGACATCATCCTGATGGACATGCAGATGCCGGTCATGGACGGCCTCAGCGCGACCCGGGAGATCCGCCTGAACGAGGCCGCCATGGGTCTCGGCCGGACGCCCATCGTCATGCTCACCGCCAACGCCTTGGCGGACCATATCGCCGCGGCCGAGGCCGCAGGCGCTGATCGGCATCTGGCCAAGCCTTTCGACGCCGCCGAACTGCTCGAGCTCATCAGCACCCTGCCGCGCCCCGGCGCGGTCTCCGAGGCCGCCTAGAGCCTGATCCTGAACCGCAATCCGGACCTTGCCGGACGACGCGCCGGGCCGCATTCAGACCCGAACACGACCCTATTCGTAGCCGTGCGCAGCCTCGTTGATGACCTGCGACGGCATTCGCGAGAAGTCGACGCTGACGGGCTGGGACGCCTTGGCCCGGAAGGTCTTGATGACGTGTTCAAGGCGGCGGCGCACCTCGCGCTCGGCCTCGGTGCCCGTGTCCAGATTCAGCGGGGCAAGGCAGAAATCGATGATGGCCGTGGGACTGTTCAGGGGCTGCATGGTCTCTCTCCTTATTCGGCCGCTACGAACTGGGCGGTCTCGGTGGAATCTTTCAGGGCGGTCGTGGACGACTGGCCGTTCGAGATGACGGTGGCGACCTGGTCGAAATAGCCGGTGCCGACCTCGCGCTGATGCCGGGTGGCGGTATAGCCGGCAGCCTCATTGGCGAACTCGCGCTGTTGCAGCTCGGAATAGGCCGCCATGCCGCGGTCGCGGTAGCCGCTGGCCAGTTCGAACATGCCGTTGTTCAGGCTGTGGAAGCCGGCCAGGGTCACGAACTGGAATTTGTAGCCCATGGCCCCCAGCTCGCGCTGGAATTTGGCGATGGTCGCGTCGTCCAGCCTGGCCTTCCAGTTGAACGAGGGCGAGCAGTTGTAGGCCAGCAGCTTGCCGGGATGCTCCCTGTGCACCGCCTCGGCGAAGCGGCGGGCGTCGTCCAGATCCGGGTGTGAGGTCTCCCACCACAGCACATCGGCATATTTCGCATAGGCCAGGCCGCGGGCGATACAGTGATCCAGCCCCGTTCCTGCCTTGAGGCGGAAGAAGCCTTCGGGCGTGCGGTTGTCCGGGTCGATGAAGGGCCGGTCGCGCTCGTCCACGTCCGAGGTGATCAGCTGGGCGCTCTCGGCGTCCGTCCGGGCCAGGATCAGGGTCGGCGCTCCCATGACGTCGGCGGCCAGACGCGCGGCGATCAGATTGCGCTCATGCGCCTGGGTCGGGATCAGCACCTTGCCGCCCAGGTGTCCGCATTTCTTCTCC
>CANMXH010000021.1 GCA_947501315.1 Caulobacteraceae bacterium
CCTATCTCGCCTCGACCGACCCGACGCAGGTCCCGACGCGGACTCTCGCCGATCTGATCGCCTTCAATGCCGCCGAGCCGCGCGAGACGCCCCTGTTCGGCCAGGAGCTGTTCATCCGCGCAGAGGCCACGACCGGGCTGGAGGACCCGACCTATATCGAGGCGCGCGAGCGCTCGTTCCGGGCAGCCGGGCCGGAAGGCATCGACCGGATGATGGCGACGCACAACGTCGCGGCCCTGATCGCCCCGACGACCTCGCGGGCCTGGACCAATGACCCGGCCGACGACGACCGGTCGCAGGGCTCGTCCAGCTCGCTGGCGGCCGTGGCGGGCTACCCGCATCTGACGGTGCCGATGGGCTTTGACCGTGGCATGCCGGTCGGCATCAGCTTCATCGGCGGCAAGTGGGACGATGCCCGCATCCTGTCGCTGGGTTACGCCTATGAGCAACGCACGCAAGAGCGGAGAGCGCCGACGCTCGCGCCAATCGGGGACTGAATGGGCGGCTCAGCCCCTCAGGCGGTTCCGGACCAGCGCCAGGATCTGGTCCGCCGCTTCGTCAGGCGAGCACGCGGTCGCGTCCACCCGAACGTCAGGGTTCTCCGGCGGTTCATAGGCGCTGTCGATGCCGGTGAAATTCGCCAGCTGGCCCGCCCGCGCCTTGGCGTAGAGCCCCTTGACGTCCCGCGCCTCCGCGACCGCCAGCGGGACATCGACGAAGATCTCGATGAACTCGCCCGGCTCCATCCGCTCCCGCGCCATCCGGCGTTCCTCACGGAAGGGGGAGATGAAGGACACCAGCACGATCAGACCGGCGTCGGTCATCAACCGGGCCACCTCAGCCACCCGGCGCACGTTCTCGACCCGGTCGGCGTCTGTGAAGCCGAGGTCGCGGTTCAGGCCGTGACGGACGTTGTCTCCGTCGAGCAGGACAGAATGCAGACCCTCGGCGAACAGGCGCTGCTCGACGCGATCGGCGATCGTGGACTTGCCCGCGCCGGACAGGCCCGTGAACCACAGCACAAGCGGCGATTGACGCTTGAGCGCGGCGCGATCCGCGCGGCTGATGGTCAGTGTCTGCGGCCGCACATTGGCCGAGCGTCGCAGGGCAAAACGGATCATCCCCGCGCCGGCGGTCTCGTTGGTCATCCGGTCGATGAGAATGAACCCGCCCAGATCGCGGTTGACGGCATAGGGTTCGAAGGCAATCGGCGCATCAAGCGCCAGGGTGCACAGGCCCAGATCGTTCAGCGCCAGCGTCGGCGCGGCCAGCAGCTCTCCGGTATCGACATTGACCTTGTGCTGCAGGTCACTGATCCGGGCCGGCACCGTCGTCCCGGCCAGTTTGAGCCAATAGGACCGGCCGGGTAGCAGGGGGCGGTCGGACATCCAGACCAGATGGGCCTCGAACTGGTCCGCGACCTCGGTCGGCGCGGCCGCGGCAGCGATAAGGTCGCCTCGCGAGACATCCACATCCGGCGTGAGGGTCAGGGTCACCGACTGGCCGTTCGAGGCCTCGTCGAGGTCTCCGTCGAGGGTGACGATGCGGCTGATCGTGGCGCTGACGCCGGATGGCAGGATTTGGACGGCGTCGCCGGGCCGCGCCCGACCCGCGACGATCCGGCCCGCGAACCCGCGGAAATCCGCGTCCGGGCGGCTGACCCCCTGCACGGCCATGCGGAGCGGGCCCGGCGCGACCTCAGCCGGGGCGACCGACTGCAGATGGGCCATCAGGCCGGGTCCCGTGTACCAGGGTGTCAGGCCGTCCGGGGAAGAGACGTTGCCCCCGGTCCGCGCGCAGGTCGGGATTGCGGTCACATCGGTGAGGCCGATCTGGCCGGCGAAGGCGCGATAGTCATCGACGATGGCTTCGAAACGGTCCCTCGACCCTGCGACCAGATCCATCTTGTTGACGGCCAGCACAATACGACGGACGCCGAGCAAGGCCAGCAGCCGACTGTGCCGCCGCGTCTGGGTCAGCACGCCCTTGCGGGCATCGACCAGGACGATGGCGAGGTCCGCCGTCGAGGCAGCGGTGACCATATTGCGCGTGTACTGCTCGT
This sequence comes from Caulobacteraceae bacterium, assembly GCA_947501315.1. Classification (GTDB taxonomy): domain Bacteria; phylum Pseudomonadota; class Alphaproteobacteria; order Caulobacterales; family Caulobacteraceae; genus Brevundimonas. The sequence goes on from CANMXH010000021.1 coordinate 2,063, forward strand.
GCCCCGGCGTGTCGGCGAGGATGAAGCGGCGCTCGCCGATGTCAAAAAAGCGGTAGGCGACGTCGATGGTGATGCCCTGCTCGCGCTCGGCGGCCAGGCCGTCGACCAGGAAGGACACGTCCGGCGCACCGTCGATCTCCGGCAGGCTTGCCATCTGGTCAGAGGGGATAGCACCGGCGTCGTACAGCAGGCGGCCGATCAGGGTCGACTTGCCGTCGTCGACCGAGCCGCAGGTGATCAGGCGGACGATGTCCCTGGGTCCGGTGTCATCCAGTGCCGCCATCAGAAATAGCCCTCGCGCTTCTTCCGCTCCATCGAGGCCGAAGGATCGTGGTCGATGGCCCGTCCCTGACGTTCCGAAAGAGAGGCATCGCGGACTTCGCGCACAATGGCCTCGAGCGTATCGGCATCGCTCTCGACAGCCGCGGTAAGGGGCCAGCAGCCGAGAGTCCGGAAGCGCACGCGGCGCATCCGGGCCGTCTCGCCGGGCCGAAGCGGCATGCGGTCGTCATCGAGCACCAACAGGGCCCCGTCCCGTTCGAGCACCGGTCGTTCGGCGGCGAAATAGAGGGAGGGCAGGGCGATGTTCTCGCGCTGGATATAGCGCCAGATGTCCAGCTCGATCCAGTTCGAGAGGGGGAAGACCCGCACGGACTCCCCGTCCTGGAGACGGGTGTTGTAGAGGCTCCAGAGCTCGGGGCGCTGGCGTTTTGGATCCCAGCCGTGGGCTGCCGTCCGCACCGAGACGATCCGCTCCTTGGCCCGGCTCTTCTCCTCATCGCGCCGTGCGCCGCCGAAGGCCGCGTCGAACCGGCCGGCGTCCAGCGCCTGCTTCAGGCCCTGGGTCTTCCAGATATCGGTATGGACGCTGGCACCGTGGTCGAACGGATTGATGCCCTCGGCTTCGGCCTCGGGGTTGCTGTGGACTCGCAAGGTCATGCCAGCGGCGTCGGCGGCTTGGTCGCGGAATGCGTACATCTCGCGGAATTTCCACATCGTATCGACGTGCAGCAGGGGAAACGGCGGCACCGCGGGGAAGAAGGCCTTGCGTGCAAGGTGCAGCAGAACAGCCGAGTCCTTGCCGGCCGAGAACAGCAGCACCGGCCGCTCGCACCCGGCCGCCACCTCCCGGAAAATGTGTATGGCCTCGGCCTCAAGCGAGCCAAGGACGTCGTCGTGCAGCCGCATGGTCTAGCTGTGGCCCCGGAATCGCGCGGTGCCAACCCTCATGCAGGAATGACCGCAGTGGTCTCGATTTCGATCCGGGCGACGTCCTCGATCAGCCCCTTGACCTCGACCACGGCCATGGCCGGATAGTGCGGGCCGATCAACATGCGCCAGAGGGTGCCGATGTCGCGCAGGCTGGCCAGGTATTCGCGCTTGTCGACGACATACCAGGTCATGCGGACGATGTGCTCTGGTCCAGCCCCGGCCTCGGCGAGGACCGCGAGGGTGTTCTCGAGGATCTGACGGAACTGGCCGGCGAAGCCCGTCTCCTCGAACGCGCCCTCGGGCGTCCAGCCGATCTGGCCGGCGACGAAGACCATTCGTCCGGTGGCTTCGACGCCGTTGGAATAGCCCTTCGGGCGCGGCCAGCCCTCGGGCAGCAGGACGCGGTTCATTCGGCTGTCTCCAGATAGGGGGCGATGCGGGCGCGAAGGCCGTCGGGCCAGGGTTCGGGCTTCAGCGAGGCACCGACGTAGACGAAGGTCTGGCTCGCCTCGAAGCGCAGTGCGCCGCCGGCCGTGATCCGGTGACGGAGGCTACAGGATGTAAGGCCCAGCCTCGTGACCGTGAGGGTGAAGGTCAGGTCGTCTTCCAGCCCTGACGGGGCAATGAAGCGGGCCTCGACGGCAGCCGTCGGGACGCTGACCCGGCGGTTGGCATGAAGCTCGCGGAACGAGGTCTGAAGCGGGCCGGCGAACCAGTCCTCGACCACGCCGTTCAGCATCTCGAAATAGCGCGGGAAGAAGACGATCCCTGCTGCGTCGCAGTCGGCGAAGCGAACGCGGCGTCCGGTGGTGAAGACCTGACCGCTCATGCGTCCGCCTTCAGCCGGAAGCGCTGCAGCTTGCCGGTCTGGGTCTTGGGCAGGGCCTCCACGAAGTCGAGGGCGCGAGGGTATTTGTAGGGGGCGATGACGCGCTTCACGTGGTCCTGGAGCACCGATCTCAACTCTTCCGAGCCTTTATGGCCTTCGCCGAGGACGACGAATGCCTTCACGATCTGGCCGCGCTCGGCATCCGGGACGCCGATCACAGCCGCTTCGGCGACCGCGGGATGGCAAAGCAGGGCATTTTCGACCTCCGGGGCCCCGATGTTATAGCCGGACGAGACGATCATATCGTCGGACCGGGCCACGAACCAGAAATAGCCGTCCTCATCGAGGCGATAGACGTCTCCGGTCAGGTTCCAGCCGTTCTGGACATAGACAGCCTGTCGCTCGTCATCGAGATAGCGGCAGCCGGTGGGACCACGCACGGCCAGTCGTCCGGTTTCACCGGCCGGGAGGGTCTGGCCGTCTGCGTCGACAATCCGGGCCTCATAGCCCGGTACAGCCTTGCCGGTGGCACCCGGACGGATGTCATCGCCCGAGGCGGAGATGAAGATGTGGATCATCTCGGTCGAGCCGATCCCGTCGATGATGCGCACGCCGGTGGCCTCATGCCAGGCGTCGGAGGTGGCAGCGGGCAGGGCCTCCCCGGCCGAAACACAGGTGCGCAGACTGGAGAGGTCATGCGCATCGGTCAGCTTCATCAGGGCGCGATAGCCGGTCGGGGCGGTGAGCAGGGCGGTCGCGCGGCAGCGCTCTACGGTCTCCGCCAGGGCGTCGAAACCGGGCCGCGGCGCGAAGGCGGTGGCGGCTCCGGCGGCGGCCGGGAAGACCACCAGCCCACCGAGCCCGAAGGTGAAGGCGATGGGCGGGGTGCCGATCACGACATCGTCTCTGGTCAGGCCAACGATGTGTCGGCCGAAGGTGTCTGCCATGGCGAGGATGTCGCGATGGAAATGGACGCAGCCCTTGGGCTTGCCGGTGGTGCCCGAGGTGAAGGCGATCAGGGCCGGGTCATCGGCGGAGGTTTCGACGGGTTCGAAGCGAAAGCCTGCGGGAAGGGCCTGGGCCGCTGTCTGCAACGCGGCGGAGTCCATGATCTGCAGCTGCGAAGGCGAGGCCGCGCCTGCTTCGGCCACGACGTCCGCAAAGGTCTGATAGACCAGGGCGTGGCTGATCCGGCCCTTGTCGATCACGGTCGCCAGTTCGGCGGCCCGCAGCATGGGCATGGTGGCCACGACCACACCGCCGGCCTTCAGGATGGCGAACCAGGCCAGGACGGTCCAGGCGGAGTTCGGGCCGTGCAGCAGCACCCGGTTGCCCGGTACCAGCCCCATTTGCTCGACCAGAACCCGCGCCATCCGGCCCGAGATGGCGTCGACGCGGGACCAGGAAAACGCGTGATCGAAATCGATCAGGGCACGGCCGTCGGGCCCTGCGGCGGCAGTCGCACGGCGCAGCAGCTCAACGGCGGCATTCAGGCGGTCGGGATAGGCCAGTTCGGGCAGGTCGAAGACAAGGTCGGGCTGCTGGTCTGCGGCAGGCAGGTGGTCGAGAACGAACCGGTCAAGGTGGGCGCTGGTCCCCATCAGCTTCCTCCGCCCATACCGGCCAGAACCTGCCGGGCGATGACGATCTTCTGCACCTCGGAGGCCCCTTCGTAGATGCGAAGGGCCCGGATCTCCCGGTAGAGCCGCTCGACCGGGTGTCCGGCAACCACGCCGAGACCGCCGAACAACTGGACCGCCGCGTCGATGACGGCTTGCGCTTCATCCGTGGCGAAGAGTTTGGCCATGGCGGCCTCGCGGGTGACGCGCGGCGCACCCTGATCCTTCAGCCAGGCGGCGCGATAGATCAGCAGGGCCGAGGCATCGATCTTCAGCGCCATGTCGGCGATCGAGGCCTGGACCAGCTGCAGGTCGCTCATCGGCGCGCCGAACAGGTGGCGGGCGGTGGTGCGGGTGGCGGCCTCGTCGAGGGCGCGGCGCGAAAAGCCGAGCGCGGCTGCGGCGACGGTCGAACGGAACACGTCCAGCGTGGCCATGGCGATGCGGAAGCCCTCGCCGGGCGCGCCGAGGATGCGGTCGGCGTCGATGTGGCAGTCTGTGAACCGGATGGTCGCCAGCGGATGCGGGGCCATCAGGGGGATTCGTTCGACAATCCCGAACCCGGGCGTGTCAGCATCCACGACGAAGGCGCTGAGGCCCTTGGCTCCGGTCCCCTCGCCGGTGCGGGCGAAGACAGTGTAGCGGTCGGCGAGGCCGCCGTTGGAGATGAAGGTCTTGGTTCCGTCCAGCACCCAGTGGTCGCCAACCCGGCGCGCGCTGGTCGACATGGCGGCGACGTCCGAGCCGGCATCGGGCTCGGACAGGGCGAAGGCGGCGATGGTCTCGCCCGCGGCCACGCCCGGCAGCCAGCGCGCCTTCTGCTCGTCTGTGCCGAACAGGCTGATCGGGCCGGAGCCCAGACCCTGCATGGCGAAGACGAAGTCGGCCAGACCGGAACGTCGGGCGAGGGTCTCGCGCGTCAGGCACAGGGTGCGGACGTCCAGCTTGCCTGCGGCATCAGGCACGGCGTTACGGAGCCAGCCGCCCTCAGCGAGGGCCTTGAGGATGGTGCGGCAGTCGCCGTCGAGGTCGTGATCGCCGTGCAGGTGCACCGCCTGCGTCCTGTCCGCCCAGGCCTCCAGATCGGCGGCGAAGGCGCGGTGACTGTCGTCGAAGAAGGGCCAGTCGAGGAAGGTGCGATCCGTCATGGTCAGTTCCCCTCGAACACCGGCTCGCGCTTGGCGGCAAAGGCCTCATAGGCGCGGCGGAAATCGTTCGTCTGCATACAGATGGCCTGGGCCTGGGCCTCGGACTCGATGGCGGCATCCAGGCTCATGTCCCATTCGACGTTGAGCTGGTTCTTGGTAATGCCGTGGGCGAAGGTTGGGCCCCGGGCCAGCGAACGTGCCAGCTCCAGCGCCGTCTCCATCAGGGCCTCGCTATCCACGACCCGATTGTGGAAGCCCCAGCGCTCGCCCTCGTCGGCGGTCATGACGCGGCCTGTGAACAGCAGTTCGGAGGCCCGGCCCTGACCGATCTGGCGGGGCAGGATGGCGCAGGCCCCCATGTCGCAGCCGGCCAGGCCGACACGGGTGAAGAGGAACGCGGTCTTCGTGCGCGGCGTGGCTATCCTCAGGTCCGAGGCCATGGCCATGATGGCACCGGCCCCGACACAGACGCCGTCGAGGGCCGCGATCACCGGTTGGGGACAGCCGCGCATGGCCTTGACCAGATCGCCGGTCATCCGGGTGAAGGCGAGCAGGGCCGGCATGTCCATTTCGGTCAGGGGGCCGATGATCTCGTGCACGTCGCCGCCGGATGAGAAGTTTCCGCCGGCACCGGTGACGATCACCACCTTGCAGTCGTCGGCGTGGACCAGGGCGCGGAACAGGTCGCGCATCTCGGCATAGGACTCGAAGGTCAGCGGATTCTTCCGCTCGGGCCGATTAAGGGTCAGGGTCGCGACGCCGTCGTCATTGACCGACCACAGGAAATGGGCCGCCTTGTAGTCGCGCGACTTCATCCGTTCAGCTCCTCATGGGTGGTAACGTGCAGCGACCGTTTGGTGCGTTCAAGCAGGCGGGTCAGGTCGTCGGCCTCGACCGTGGTCAGGTCCGCAAACAGGGCCTCGATCCAGTGCTCATGAGCCCGGGCCATGGCGGTGAAACGGGTCCGGCCTAGGGGCGTCAGGCGCACGCGCTGCACGCGGCGGTCGGTCCCGGCCATGGCCTCGATCAGGCCATCGAACTTGAGCCGCGCCGCCAGTCCGGTGACGTTGCCGTTGGAGACCATCAGCATACCCGCGGCCTCGCCCATGGTCAGGCCCGCATCACCCGCGCGATCCAGCGCCGACAGCATGTCGAACCGGGGCAGGGTCGAGCCGAACTCATCACGCAGTCGCTGGGACACGGTCTGTTCGATCCGGGTCGAACAGGTCAGCATGCGCAGCCAGAGGCGCAGCGCCCGCTTGCCGTCGGGTGCGCCGCCCAGTCTGTCAGGCAGAGGTCGATCGGGCAGCGCGGCGAGGGCGGGGCTCACAGCTCGCCGCCTGCCACCGGTACGGCAGTGCCGTTGACGCCCGAAGCACCGTCGCCGCAGAGCCACACGATCGCCGTGGCAACCTCGTCCGGTGTAATCAGCCGCCCTTGCGGGTTGGAGGCAGACAGGGCCGCACGGGCTTCCTCCTCGGTACGGCCTGTCTTGCCGGTGATGGCTTCGATCGAACGGACGACCAGATCTGTGTCGGTGAAGCCCGGGCAGACGGCGTTGACGGTGACGCCCTTGGCGGCGACCTCCAGAGCGAGGGCCCGGGTCAGGCCGATGAGGCCGTGTTTGGCCGCGACATAGGCCGAGACATAGGGATAACCCTTGAGCCCGGCGGTCGAGGCCACATTGATGATCCGCCCCCAGCGGCGGGTCAGCATACCGGGCAGGACCAGACGCGCGGCCGCGGCCGGGGCCTCCAGATTGAGCGCCAGCATGGCGCGCAGATCGTCAGCCGTGGTCTTGAGAAAGGGGGCAGATGAAGCGGCACCGGCGTTGTTGATGAGGATATCAATCGGCCCGAACCGGTCGCGTCCGGCCTCGATGGCTGCGGCCAGCATGTCAGGATCGATGACGTCGGCCGGGGCCGCGAAGGCGAGGTCGCCGATGCGGTCGGCGGTCTCGCCCAGGCGGCCGACATGGCGGCCGATCAGGGTGACCTGACAACCGACCTCGGCCAACCGTTCCGCCGTGGCCCGGCCGATACCGGATCCGGCACCCGTGACCACGGCATGATGTCCGGTCAGGCTCATACCGGTCCTGCCAGCTGCTGCTTTTCCAGGTTGCGGGCCAGCTGGCCGAAGCCGGCGAGATACTGGACCGGAGGCATCTGACCGCGCCAGCCGAGCTCGGCCGCGGCCCGCAGGCTCCAGTTGGGATCAGCCAGATGCGGCCGGGCAAGGGCGCACAGGTCGGCGCGGCCGGCGGCGAGGATGCTGTTGACGTGGTCGGTCTCATAGATGTTGCCGACCGCCATGGTCGCCACGCCCGCCTCGTTGCGGATGCGGTCGCTGAACGGAGTCTGGAACATCCGGCCATAGACGGGCTGCGCGTCGGGCGTGGTCGATCCGGCCGAGACGTCGATCAGGTCGCAGCCGGCGTCCGCAAAAGCGCGGGCGATGACGACGGAGTCCTCGGGCGTCAGGCCTTCTTCAACCCAGTCGGTCGCGGACAGTCGCACAGACATCGGCCGGTCCTGCGGCCAGACGGCGCGCATGGCGGCGAAGACCTCCAGCGGGAAACGGAGCCGGTTCCCGACCGGGCCGCCGTAATCGTCCGTGCGGTGGTTGGAGACCGGCGTCAGGAAGGAGGACAGAAGATAGCCGTGGGCGCAGTGCAGTTCGACCATGTCGAAGCCTGCCTCCGCGGCCCAGCGCGTCGCCTGGACGAAGGCGTCGCGCACCCGGTCCATGTCAGCCCGGTTCATTTCGCGCGGTGTCTGGTCCTTGTCCGTCCAAGGAACGGGTGAGGGCGCGATGAGTGGCCATCCGTCCTCCAGCGGTTGATCGGCGCGCGCCCCCCAGGGCCGTTCGACCGATCCCCTGCGGCCGGCGTGGGCCAACTGGACAGCGATGCGGGACCCCTGGCCGTGTACGAAGTCGACGATCCGTTTCCAGGCATCGCGGTGTTCCGGGCGGTACATGCCCGCGCAGCCCGGGGTGATGCGGGCGTCGGCCGAGACGTCGGTCATCTCGGTGAAGACCAGGCCGGCACCGCCGAGTGCCCGGCTGCCGAGGTGCACCAGGTGGAAGTCGCCGACCAGGCCGTCCTCGGCCGAATACATGCACATCGGCGAGACGACGACGCGATTGGGCAGGGTCAGGCCGCGCAGCTTCAGCGGCGCGAACATGGGAGGCGGCGGATTGTCTGTTGACGTAGCGCCTGCCTGTTCAGCGAACCAGCACTCGACGCCGGTCAGGAAATCACGGTCCCGCAGACGCAGGTTCTCATGGCTGACGCGCTGGCTGCGGGTCAGCAGGCTGTAGGTGAACTGCAGCGGATCAAGGCCGACATAGCGGTCGATAGTCTCGAACCATTCGGTGGAGTTACGGGCCGCGCTCTGCAGCTTGAGCACCTCGACCCGACGCTCGGCCTCATAGGCCGCCAGGCCCGCGTCGAGATCGTCGGCTTCGGTCAGTGTCTCGGCGAGGCGGATGGCGTCCTCAAAGGCCAGCTTGGTGCCGGATCCGATCGAGAAATGCGCGGTGTGGGCGGCGTCGCCCAGCAGGACCACCTTGCCGTCGCGCCAGTTGGAACAGGCCACGCGCGGGAAGTTGAGCCAGGCCGAACCGCGCAGGTGCCGGGCATTGCTCATCAGGGGGTGGCCGCCAAGCCAGTCGGCGAACAGGCCCTCTGCCGCGCGGCAGGTCTGGTCGTGATCCATGGCGTCGAAGCCGAGGCCGCGCCAGGTCGCCTCCGAACACTCGACGATGAAGGTCGAGGCACCCGGCTCGAACTGGTAGGCGTGGGCCCAGATCCAGCCGTGCGGGGTCTCGACAAAGGCGAAGGTGAAGGCGTCGAAGGACTGTTTCGTTCCCAGCCAGATGTATTTGTTGGTCCGGACATCGATATCGACGCCGAAAACCTCGGGGTTCTGGTTGCGGACGCGACTGTTGAGGCCGTCGGCGGCGACGATGACATCAGCGGGCAGGGCGCGGATGTCGGCGACCTCGTCCTCGAACCTCAGCTCGACCCCGAGCGACCGGGCACGATCCTGAAGGATGGTAAGTAGCCGCTGTCGGCCGATACCCGCGAAACCATGCCCGCCCGAACGGATCGTCCGACCATGGATGTGGACGTCGATGTCGTCCCAATGGACGAAGGCCGCCTCGATGATGGCGGCGGTTTCCGGATCATTGGCCTTGAGATTGGCCAGCGTCTGGTCGGAAAAGACCACGCCCCAGCCGAAGGTATCGTCCGGCCGGTTGCGCTCGTGGACCACGACGTCCAGCGCCGGATCACGCAGCTTCAGGGAGATAGCGAGATACAGGCCACCCGGCCCGGCGCCTGCGATGGCGATACTTCTGACAGTGCGATCCGACGACATGCTTTAAGCTTGAAATAAAATCCGGCGATAGTCCACAGACGTAAATGGTGCCGCCCGGGGGCTGGGCAGCCATGCCTTTGTTACCGCGTGCGCGACGATCCGTGTCGGTTCGGTCGTCGATAGCCGTCCGGTTCGGGGCCCGGGTCATTCCGGGGCGGCAAAGCTGCCGATCCCCCGGGCCAAGGGCCGGAGCCGCTGTTCCGGGCGACTCCATCGGCTCTCGACACTAGGTCGTCGGCGCATCCCGTTTGCTCGCGGCCCTCAGCAACAGGGCGGCGGCGTACAGGACCACGACCACGACAGCCCAGCGCAAAGGCTCGATCGGCATTTCCTTGACCAGGAAGGCGGCGACCAGAACCGCCGGAATGCCGCCGAGGGCCATGCCGATGACGATCCGCAGGTCGATGCGTTCGGCATGGATGTAGCGGAACCCGGTGGTCGGCATCAGGAAGGCGCAGGCGCTGGCCATGATCGGAAAGGCCAGGCGCGGGTCGAGGCCCAGAAGGCTGAGCAGGATCAGGGCCGGTGCATAGAGGCCAATCCCGAAGGACATCAGCACGCCCATGACGAAATGGCCGGCCACGGCGATCCACATCAGGCGAGGTTCCAGCGCCGTGGCGGTTCCGCCGATCGGCATCAGGTCCAGATTGCTCATGGCATAGAGGGCCGCGGCGATCAGCAGGGCCATGCCGACGATACCCTGAACCACCCGCACCGGAGCCCGCACCATCAGAGGCGCACCCACGACCGCACCGGACACCGCAGCGACGATGCACAGGACCAGCAGCATGGGGTCGACGTGCACGCCCAGCAGCACGAGAAAGACCGCCGACTGAACCATGGTGGGCAGGGCGTGGCCAACGTTCAGGGTCGCCGGAATGAAGCTGTCGGGCGTCATCTTGCGGAACCGCAGCCAGGCGGTGGTCGGGGCGAAGGAACCGATGCCGAGGGTGTCGAAGAAATTGACGATGGCCCCGAGGACCACCGCTTCCGGTCCGGGTGCGTCGGTCCTGCGTTTGATCGCCGCCCGGACGAGAACCACGACGAAGGTCGTCGCCAGCAAGGTCAGAGCCGTCAGAAGAATTGTCAGGACCAAGATCCTTCCCCCTTGTCGTTTGGCTTCCAACTGAGCACGATCGTATACGATACTCAATCCGACGGCGGCGGGAGCAGGCCATGGTCAGCAAGTCAGCAGCGGTGCCCGCTCCGATCGGCGTTGCCGAGCGACAGGGGCGTCTGGCCGGGCTGAGGGACGGGATGGGGGCGGCCGGTGTCGAGACTCTGCTGCTCGGTTCAACCTCCAGCCTGCGCTATTTCACAGGGCTGGACTGGTACGCTTCTGAACGCCTCGTGGGGGCCCTGGTTTATGCGTCGGGCGGACTGGACTACATCACGCCACGCTTTGAGCTGGAAAAGGTTGAGGGGCTGATCAGCCTGCCGGGTGAGATCCTGACCTGGGAAGAGGACGAGAGTCCTTGGCGACTCGTCGCCGACCGGATGGGGTCCGTGGGCCGCATGGCGGTCGACGAGCGGATCGCGCTGGCTATGTATCGCAGCCTGCGGGCAGAGATCGACGATGCGCGACTGGCCGACGCCGGGCCGCTGATCCACCCGCTGCGAAGCCGAAAATCCCCGGCCGAGATCGCCCAGATGCGCCACGCCAAGGCGATCACCCTTGAGGTCCATCGCCGGGCCCATGAGCAGCTTCATGCCGGTCAACGGGCATCCGAGGTCGTCCGCTTCATCGATGACCAGCACCGGGGGCTGGGCGGGTCGGGCAATTCTTTCTGCATTGTCTCCTTCGCCGAGGACACGTCCTTGCCGCATGGCGGAGAGGGCAACCGGGCGCTGGCCCATGGCGACGTGGTGCTGATCGACACCGGCACGCGGATCGACGGCTACAGCTCCGATATCACCCGTACCTATGTGTTCGGTGAGGCGACGCCCGAGGTCCGCCGGGTCTGGGAAGCCGAGAAGCGGGCCCAGGCCGCGGCCTTCGAAGCCGCCCGGCCCGGGGTTGCCTGCGAGGCGGTCGACGCGGCGGCCCGGCGGTCACTGGCGGCGGACGGGTTCGGACCGGGCTACAGTCTGCCCGGACTTCCGCACCGGACGGGCCATGGCATCGGTCTTGATATCCATGAGGGGCCTTATCTGGTGAAGGGCGACACTACGCCACTGGCGACCGGCATGTGCTTCTCCAACGAGCCGATGATCGTCGTGCCGGGCCGGTTCGGCGTGCGGCTGGAAGACCATTTCCACATGACCGATGCCGGGCCGGAATGGTTCACCCGACCCCAGCACAGTCTCGACGAGCCGTTCGCCGATGTCCCTGCCTGGCCGGAGACCTAGGTTTCCGGCAACTGGGCGCGCAGGTCGGACAGGGTCGCGCGGATGTGGGCGCGGGCCTCGCGACGTACCGTTTCGGTCCTGCGCTCCAGCCAGGCCTGGAGCAGGATCTCGTGCTCGTGGCTGGCGCGATCGAGCCGGCGATGCTCGCCGAGATGCACCCGCACATAGCGTTCCGACAAGGCCAGCAGCCGGTCGACGGTCTCGATGGTGATGTCACGGCCGGAGGGTCGAACCAGCGCCAGATGGAATTCGCGGTTGCGGCGTCCGACATCGGCCAGTCCATTGCGCAGGGCGGCTTCGAGCGCAGCGAAGGCGGCGCGGGCGGCGTCCTGCGCGGCCTGATCCGCCCCGACAGCGCCGAGAACGCAGGCGTTCGGCTCGATGCGCAGCCGCAGGTCGAAGACGTCTTCCGCGTCGGTACGGGACAGCGGCCGGACGATATAGCCGCGATTGGGATGGGAGACGACCAGTCCCTCACTCTCCAGCCGCGCCAGGGCCTCGCGTAGCGGGATCTTGCTGACCCCCAGTTCCAGCGCCAGGGCGTCCTGACGGATCGGCGCATCGGCGGCCAGGCGACCGGACAGGATCCGCTCCCGCGCCTCGGCAAGGATTTGATCCGGCAGCAGACGCGGGGCCCTCGGCACCATCTTCAGATGACCTGAAAACCGTGCGCGAAGACGTCCTCATCGTCGATCCAGATCTCGTTCAGGCCGGTGGCGATGGCCGAGCCCTCGACCGAGGGAATGATGGCGGGTCGACCGCCGACTTCTGTCTCGGCTTCAACGCGGCCGGTGAACCGGCTGCCGATATAGCTCTCGTGGACAAAGGCCTGGCCGACCGGGAGGCGGCCTGTGGCATGCAGGTGTGCCAGTCGCGCCGAGGTGCCGGTGCCGCAGGGACTACGGTCGATGGCCTTGTCGCCATAGAAGACGGCATTACGGCCGTCGGCTCCTTCACCCTTCGGTATGTCGGCCCAGAGCAGGTGGGAGACGCCGCGAATGGTCGGGTCGAGCGGATGCACCGGGGTGAAGGCTTCGCGCAGGAGCGCGCGGATCACGGGGGAAAGCTGGAGGATGCGCGCAGCACCGAGGTCGTCCAGCCCGGAATAGGGACCCTGCGGCTCGATGATGGCGTAAAAATTGCCGCCATAGGCCACATCGATCGACAGTGGGCCGAAGTCGGGGACGTCGATCTCGATGCCCCGTTTGTCGAGCCATGAGGCCACGTTGCGGATGCGCACGGACCGGACGCGGGCTCCTTCCTGAACATAGTCCAGTTCGATCACGCCGGCGGGGACCTCGGCGATGACCTTGCCCGGCGTGCGCGGGGTGATCAGGCCGTGCTCCAGCGCAAAGGTGATGACGCCGATGGTCCCGTGGCCGCACATCGGCAGGCAGCCGCTGGTCTCGATGAACAGGATGCCGACATCGGCCTCCGGGGTCGTCGGCGGATAGAGGAAGCCGCCGCTCATCATGTCGTGGCCGCGCGGCTCGAAACACAGGCCCGTCCGGATCCAGTCGTAGCGCGCCATGAAGTCCTGACGCCGCGCGCTCATGCTGTCGCCGTTCAGGGCTGGTGCGCCTTCGATCACCAGCCGCACAGGATTGCCGGCGGTGTGGCCGTCGATGCAGCGGAAGACGTGTCGGGTCATGCTAGAGGACCGGGCGGGTGGCTGCAGCCTTTTCGACCATGGCGATCACCTCGGCGCGGCGGGTGCCGACCAGCGGATGCCGCGGGGGGCGGACGCGCTCGTGGCCGCGTCCCATGACCTGTTCGGCGATCTTGATCGACTGGACCAGGTCATGGTCGGCGTCGAGGTGCAGCAGGGGCATGAACCAGCGGTAGATGGTCAGGGCGGTCTGCATGTCGCCGCGCTTGAAGGCATCCCACAAGGCCAGCGACTCCTTCGGAAAGGCGTTGGTCAGGCCGGACACCCAGCCCCGGGCCCCCAGCATCAGGCCTTCCAGCGCCACATCATCCAGACCCGCGAACAGCACATAGCGGTCACCGAACTCGTTCAGCAGGTCCGTGAACCGACGGGTATCGGGGGCGCTCTCCTTGAGGGCGACGACATTGGGCAGGTCCGAAAGGGCGTGAAGGGCCTCAAAGCCAATGCTGACGCGATAGGCGGGCGGGTTGTTGTACAGCATGATCGGCAGTCCGGTGGATTCGGCCACCGTGCGGAAATGTGCGGCCAGCTCGGCCTGGGTCGGAACATAGACCATGGCCGGGAGGACCATCAGGCCGTCGGCACCGATGGCCTCGGCGTCGCGGGCGAAGGCGGCGGCACGGCGGGTGTCCAGTTCGGCTACCCCCGCGATCACGGGCACGCGCCCGGCCACGGTCTTCACGGTCGCGGCCAGCATGGCGCGTTTCTCGTCCGCGTCGAGCGAGTTGTTTTCACCTACCGTGCCCATGACGATCAGGCCGTGCACACCGTCGCGGATCAGCCCATCCTGCACGGTAGCGGTGGAGTCGAAATCAATCGAGAAATCCGCCGCGAACTGAGTTGTGGCGGCGGGGATCACGCCCTCCCAGGAAATCGACATCGGGTCCTCGCTTCCAGTGACTTGAGTGATTATCGTATACGATCCTGAGGTCGAGGCAACGGCAGTCCGATGCAGCCGAAATCCTATCTCGTTATCGGCGGTGGCCTCGTCGGGGCCGCTTCGGCGCTGCGGCTGCAGGCGGCGGGCTTTGCTGTGACCCTGATCGATCCGGGCGATCCGCGCCGCGCGGCCTCCTTCGGCAACATCGGCCATATCGCTGCCGAACAGGTCTCGCCCCTGGCCTCGCGCGAGAGCCTGCGAACCTTTCCCGGCCGGCTGTTCGGCCTGGGGGGCGCGCTGGATTTCCGCTGGCGTGACGCCGGCCTTTGGGGACCTTGGGCGCTGCGCTTCATCGCGGCCTCGAACCCGGGGCGACACGCGCGCGGGCAGGCGGCGCTGACCGCCATCCTCGCCCATGCCCTGCCGGCCTGGCGCCGGCTGGCTGAGTTTTCCGGTGCGCCGGGTGTGGTCGGGCCGGACGGCCACGTGGTGGTCTGGATGGAGGAGCGTGCGGCCGAAAAAGGCCTCCGTGCCTGGGAGCGGACATCGACCGGCAGCGCCGCCTTCCGTCCGATGAGCCCGGAAGATCTGGCCCCCTATGCGACCGTGATGAAGGATGCACCGGTCGCGGGCATCCGCTTTTCAGGCACGGCCCAGGTCAGTGAGCCCCAGGCCGCCCGCGACGCCTTGATGGCAGCCTTCGCAGCGCATGGAGGGGAGGTGGTCCACGCCCGGGTCGCCCGTCTTTCCGGCGGTGATCGCGTGATTGCCCATCTCGACGGCGGTGGCATGCGCGAGGCCGAGGGCGCACTGGTCGCAGCGGGGGCCTGGGCGGGCCGGTTGATGCGCGGGCTGGGCGTTGAGGCGCCTGTGATCGCCGAGCGCGGCTATTCGGTACAGAGCGCCGACCACGGCTGGAACCAGTCCCTGCCGCCGACGGTGTTCGAGGAGCATTCGATGGTGGTGTCGCGCTTCACCAGCGGTCTGCGCGCTTCCAGTTTCGTCGAGTTCGGATCGCCCGATGCGCCGGGCGACCCGCGAAAATGGCGCGCGCTGCAGCGGAACCTGTTCGCTCTTGGCATTGCTTTCTCAGGCCAACCGGATCGCTGGGTCGGGCCGCGGCCAACACTGCCTGACTATCTGCCGGCCATAGGTCGACTGGAACGCGATCCGCGCATCCTCTACGCCTTCGGCCACCAGCACCTCGGCCTGACCCTGTCGGCGATAACCGCCGAGCTGACAGCGGCCCTGGCGGAGGGGCTTGACCCGGCGATAGATCTGTCGCCGTTCCGGATCGAACGGTTTGGCTCCAGAGCGGGCTGACGGGTCCCGGTTTTCGCGAAGCCGGGCGAAGGGTTCGCTTCAGGCCGCCACCGGCATCCGCGCCACATTGCAACGGGTCCAGAGCCGATCCATCGCCGCCACCAGATCGTCCATCATGGCGTCGGTATGGTCCGGCGACGGCGTGAAGCGCAGCCGTTCGGTGCCCTTGGGCACGGTCGGATAGTTGATCGGCTGGACATAGACGCCGTGCTCTTCCAGCAGCATGTCCGAGATCATCTTGGCATGGACCGGGTTGCCGACGAACACCGGCACGATGTGGCTGACCGAATC
>CANMXH010000022.1 GCA_947501315.1 Caulobacteraceae bacterium
CTCCTGCTGCTTCATGTGCTGATCCTGGTCTATTGGCTGGGAGGCGATCTTGGTGCGTTCGTAGCGTCGTTCCTGATCTCGAACCCGAAGAAGGACCGGGCCGCGCGGCTGGGAGCAGCCGGGCTGCTGGGCGATGTCGACATGGCTCCCCGGACGGCGCTGATCCTGGCCTTCCCGACGGGCTTGACCCTTACGGTGCTACGAGGATGGATCCCGATGGATCCGGTCTGGCTGATCCCCGCCTGGATCGGATCGGCGATCTGGCTGTGGATCGCATGGCGCATACATCTGGCGCAGGGTGTCGCGGGGCCCCTGCGCAAGGTAGATCTCGCGATCCGCTGGATTGCGGCAGGATCCCTCGGCGTCGCGGGTGCGATGGGGTTGACCGGCGCGCTGGGTCTGCCGCTGTTCATCGCGCTGAAGCTGATCATCCTCGCCGCCTGCATCCTGACCGGTCTGCTGGTGCGGCGACTGACCGCCGACCTGGGTCCGGCGCTGGGGGCCCTGGCGGCGGGACACATCGATTCCGACGAGCGTATTGCACGGTCGCTGGCGCAGACCCGGCCCGCCGTTCTCCTGATCTGGCTGCTACTACTGACGGCAGCCTCCCTCGGACTCTGGACACCCGCATGACCCCTGCCGGAACCCTGACCCGCAGCCCTGCGGACGATCTGCTGGCCGCGTTCGGTACCCGGACGGTCAGCGTCGATCCGACCATGCTCGATCTCTATGGGCAGGACATCTGGAAGGTCGGCCGCCGCCCGGTCGCGATCCTGAGCCCCGGCGACACCGCCGAGCTGTCGCGCGCCCTGGTCGAGGCCGATCGGCTGGGTTTGGCGGTCGCGCCCAGGGGTGGGGGCATGAGCTATACCGCGGGCTATGTGACCGAGGCCGGGCCGTTGGTCCTGATCGACCTGTCGCGCATGGACCGGGTGCTGCACGTCGATGTCGAGGCGATGACTGTGACGGTCCAGGCGGGCTGCACCTGGAAGACCCTGCTGGCGACGTTGAAGCCCCAAGGCCTGAGGACGCCGTTCTGGGGGCCGCTTTCGGGCGTGTCGTCCACCATCGGTGGGGGGCTGTCGCAGCTGAATGCGGTGTTCGGTGCCGGGCACTGGGGCACGACTTCGGAGAGCGTCGTTGGGCTGACGGTCGTTCTGGCAGATGGGTCGCTGATCTCGACGGGTGCCCGGCGGAAGGCCGACGGCCGGGCCTTCTATCGTCACTACGGCCCTGACCTCACCGGACTGTTCTGTGGGGATTGCGGGGCCCTGGGGGTCAAGGCCGAGATCACGCTGAGGCTGATGCGAGCGCCTGCTCACGAGGCCCACGGGTCGTTCGCCTTCGACGGCTCAGCGTCAGCGCTTAAGGCAACGGCCGAGATCAGCCGGGCGGGCGTGGCGGCCGACATGTTCGGCTTCGACCCGGCCCTTTCGGCTATGCGGTTGAAGCGGGCGTCGCTGTCGCAAGGACTGAAGGCGCTGGGGGCGATCGCCACCTCGGGCGGCGGGCTGATGAAGGGCATGGCGGCTGCGGCGCGCACGGCTGTGGCGGGGCGCGGATTCCTGGGTGCCGAGGACTGGTCGCTGCATCTGATCGCCGAGGGTCGATCCCGGACAGGCGTCGAGGACGACATGGCCGAGGCGCGCCGCATCTGTCTTTCGCTAGGCGGGCGCGAGGTCGAGGCGTCCATCCCGCGCGTCGTGCGCGCCAGCCCATTCACGCCGCTCAATAATGTGCTGGGGCCGGACGGGGAGCGGTGGGTGCCGGTCCACGGCATCGTCGCCTTGCAGGATGCGCAGGCGGCATATGACGGCGTGATGGCCCTGTTCGAACGGCTGCGGCCCCGGTTCGAGGCGGGTGGGGTGCAGACAGGGATGATGCTTACCTATCTGTCGACCAACGGCTTTCTGATCGAGCCGGTCTTTGTCTGGCCCGAGGCACGGCGGGAGCTGCACGAGGCGACGGTCGAGCCGGGCGTACTGGCCAAACTGGCCCGCCATGCCGAGAATCCGGAGATCACCGAACTGGTTGCCGAGGCGCGGCGCGGGGTGATCGAGGTCTTCACCACCGTTGGAGCGGCCCACTATCAGATCGGCCGGACTTATCCGTGGCTGGACAGTCTCGACGCGCCGGGCCGGGCCTTGATCCGGGCGGTCAAGGCGGAGCTGGATCCGAAGGGACGCATGAATCCGGGCGTTCTGGACCTTTGATGATGGGATCAGGGGGCGACATCTCCGCGCGAAACCCGAGGACGGGCCGGATCGACTGGACCGGGACCGCCGCCGACGCGGACGAGATCGCCTCGGTCGCGGTTCGTCTGCGTGCCGCCCAGCCGGCATGGGAGGCGAGAGGTGCGGCCGCGCGACTCGAGGTTCTGCGCTCATTCGGTCAGGCCCTGGCCCGCCATGCCGGACCGATCAGTGAGGCGCTGGAGGCGGACACGGGGCGTCGTCGCATCGCGCGGCTGGAGATCGACAGTGTCGTCGGTTCCATCGACGGCTGGGCGCGGGTGATCGCCAACGACGCGCTGCCCGAGTGGGTTCAGGGACGCGGGATGCCGTCGGTGCGGCACTCGGCGGCGTGGAAGGCCTATCCGGTGGTTGGGGTGATCAGCCCATGGAACTTCCCGCTGCTGCTGGGGATGATCGACGCGGTCCCGGCCTTGCTGGCCGGCTGCGCCGTAGTGGTGAAGCCGTCGGAGGTGACGCCTCGCTTCATCGCGCCGGTGGTGGCGGCCCTGACGGAGGTGCCTGAACTGGCGGCCGTCTTCGCCGTCGTTGTAGGTGCCGGCTCGACGGGTCAGGCCATGGTCGATGCCGCCGACTGCGTCTGTTTCACCGGCTCTGTCGCCACGGGACGAAAGGTGGCGGTCCAGGCGGCGGGGCGGCTGATTCCGGCCTATCTGGAGCTGGGCGGCAAGGATCCGCTGATCGTGCTGGAGGGGGCCGACCTCGACCGGGCGACCGATGCGGCGCTGAGGGGGTCGGTGCTGTCCACCGGTCAGGCCTGCCAGTCGATCGAGCGCATCTACGTGCATCGCGCGGCGCACAGTGCCTTCCTCCAGCGGCTCGTCGAGAAGTCGCAGGCCGCGCGGCTCAACTGGCCCGACATCAGTGCCGGCGAGATCGGTCCGATCATCTTCGATCGACAGGCCGATATCCTGGCCGGCCAGATCGCCGACGCGGTCGCGCGCGGCGGCCGCGTCCTGACCGGCGGCGAGATCGAGACCCACGGGGGCGGGCGTTGGCTGAGGCCGACCGTCATCGCCGACGCAACCCATGACATGGCGGTGATGCGCGAGGAGACCTTCGGGCCGATCCTGCCGGTCATGGCCTTCGACACGATCGACGAAGCCGTCGCCCTGGCCAATGACGGCGAATACGGCCTGTCCGGGGCGGTCTTCGCCGGGACGCTTGAGGAGGCCGAGGCTGTGGGGCGGCGGCTGGAAGCGGGCGCGATCAGCCTGAACGACGCGGCCCTGACCTCCATCTTCTACGAGGCGGCCAAACAGGGCTTCAAGGCCTCGGGGCTGGGGCCGTCGCGTATGGGCGAGGACGGCTACCGCCGGTTTCTGCGTCGCCAGGCCCTGATCGCCAACATCGCCGCACCATTGTCGCTGGCGGCTTTTTCCGAAGAGGGTTTGACATGAAACACCGCTCCATAACCGGCACGATCCTATACACATCCAAAAAGCCCGAACGGTTGGACGAGCGGCGTGGCATCGAGCATTTCCGCTTCACGCACCACATCGACGGCAAGCGGACCCTGCGAGCTCACTGCGAGATCGAGGAGCCGCACCCCAGCGTGCTGCGCGACATCGTCTATTCGCTGGATGAGCACGGGCGGCCGATGGACTGCCATGTGCGGCTGACGGTGGACGACCGCTTCATGGGGTCAGGCTGGTTCCGGTTCATGCCGGACGGGATCGAGTGCGAGAGCTATGGACCGACGATCGGGCGGTTGTCGCAGTTCATGCCGCTGTCCGAGCCGATCGACGGGTTCGGCACCCATCCGGTGGTGGCGGACGGCTATCTGCTGTCCCTGTTCGACTGGAGCGTGGGCGAGACCAGGAAGCTGCATGTGATGTTGCCATCGCCCGACCATCGCGGTGCCACGCCGCCGATGATCTCCGAGGTCCGGATCGACGCGCGCTATCTGGGTCCGGAGACGGTGACTGTGAAGGCCGGGACCTTCGCGGCTCGTCACTATCAGTTCATCGACGACGGGACGTCGGGCATGGCCGGGCAGCATCCGCCCTATGACGTCTGGATCACCGATGACGACGACGGGATCATGATCCAGGGCGGCGTCGGCGGTTACATGCAGACCTGGTACGAACTGGTCGAACTGAACCGCTGAGATGGACCGTCGCGCGCTACTGCTGACGGGTCTGGCGGCATCGGTCGCCCGGCCGGCGCGGGCGCAGTCCAGGCCGGATGTTATCGTCGTCGGCGCGGGGCTGGCGGGGCTGTCGGCGGCGCTGACGCTTCAGGACGCCGGCTCGCGGGTTAGGGTTATTGAGGCACAGGAGCGGCCGGGTGGACGGTTGCGAACCGGGAGCGGCGGCGGGCTGACCATCGATGTCGGGGCGGTCGAGGTGGGGCCGCACTATCGCCGGGTCCGGGCGTGGGCCGCGAGGACGGGAGTCGAGATCCGGCCGATCACGCGGCGCTTCGGCGGGTTCGGTTACTCGATCCGCGACACCCTGGTCTCGGCGGCTGACTGGCCGACCAGTCCCGCCAATCTAACGGTCGGAACAGAGCGCGAAATCGCGCCAGCGTCGCTTGAGGCGCGGCTACTGCGGCCCTTGTCGCCGATCCGGACCGTCGATCAAGCGGCGGATCCGGCGTTTTCATCCTTCGATCGGGATGCCGCCGGCCTGCTGGCGGAGGCAGGTGCCTCCTCAGAAGCGATCCGGCTGATGAACCGCTGGACCAATGCGCCGTCACTCGCAGGGGCTTCGGCGCTCGGGTTTTTCAAGGAGGCGGCCCGGTCGCCGCATGCGCCACCCGCGACCGGTCCGGAGGTTCCCGGTGAGATCGCCGGAGGCAGCGCGACCTTACCGGCCGCAATGGCGGCGGCCCTGGCCGAGGCACCACGATACGGCGCAGCAGTGGTCGGTCTATCGCAGGGCCCCGGCGGCATCGAGGTCCAGCTGGCGTCGGGCGAGACGCTAACGGCGGACCATGTGGTCGTCGCGGTACCGCTGACGGCGGTGGCCGCCATCGCCTTCGATCCGCCCCTGCCGCCGGACCAGGCGGCGGCGGTCGCGGGTGCGGTCTATGCCCGCGTCACCCAGGTGCATCTCGTGCCCGAAGCCCCGTTCTGGGACGACGATGGTCTGCCGCCCTCGCTCTATGTCGATGGCCCACTGGAGCGGGTGCTGGCGGTGGAGACGCAAGGCGGCGTCGAGCGGCTGGTCTGCTGGGTCAACGGCGACGGGGCCGTGCCGTGGGACGCCATGACGGCCGGGGATCGCGTGACCTTCGCCGTGGCCGAGTTGGCACGGGTGCGGCCGTCTTCGACGGGCAAGGTGAGGGGGGCCTTCTCGTGGAGTTGGGCGGGGGCTCTCTCAGGGGGTATTCGCCATGCACCGCGACCCGGCGAGGTGCTCACGCTCGGACCGGTTCTGGCGCAAGCCCACGGTCGCGTGAGGTTCGCCGGCGAGCATGTCCGGCGCGAGGAACATGGGATGGAGGCCGCTTGCGAGACCGGCGAGCGGGCGGCCGAGGCGATCCTCGCGATCTAGGCTCGTTCGATGATGTTGATCAGGACACCGTCCGGATCACGCAGCATCACCTCCCGATCGGTCCTTCGCTGGGGCGTGTCCACGAGCCTCTCGGGCCCGCTGATAAACGCGTGGCCGAGGGCTGCGAGGCGAGCGGCCATGGCGTCAAGATCGAGGCGATGGAAGACCAGCACGCCCTCGCCGATGTTGACCGTGCCCTGCGTCTTATGCGCCCGGGTCAAGGTCTGGCCCGTCTCTTGGAAGAGGGCGACCATGCCATAGGGCGGTCCCTCTGCCTTCAGGATGCGAAACCGGACGCCGGCACCCCCGGACAGGCCCAGCAGTCGTTCAAGCGGGGCACCCTGGAGCGCAGCCTCGAACAGGAGTTCCGGCAGGCCGATCCCGTCGCGATAGAAGGCCGTCGATGCGTCCAGATCGGAAACGAACAGGGCGCATCGCACCAGCTGGACGGCGGACGGCGGGGTCTGGGCGACCGCCGTCGCCGCGAGACCGGCCGGAGCCAGGGCGGAACCAATCAGCAGAGTGCGGCGGTCGGTGTTCATGGCGTCATCCTTATACAGTCTGGGCAATCAGCAAATCAGCGACCAGTTCGGGGCGAGTGATCATGGCGTCGTGACCGGTGGGAAGGTTGGTTGTTGTCCAGCTCTGGTCCCCGCTCAGCCGTGCATGATGGGCACCGAAGGAGTCCACCGGCAGGACCGGATCGACACAGTGGACATAGGCGCGCCGCAAGCCGTCCGAACCGCCGTTCGTTATCCGGATGGGGTCCAGCCCGGTCTTGAGCGGATGCGGCGTCGGGCGATATGCCCGGCGACTGGGTGATCATCGACTGACCGTCCATTGGGACCGCCGCATCGAGGTAGAGGACCGAGGCGATGCGATCCTTCAGCCGGTCGCAGACACCGGCGATGACCATGCCACCCTAGGAGTGACCGCACAGGTGCACGCCGCTTGCTTCCTCGGCCTCGATCACGGCGACGATGTCCGCGATGTGGGTGTCCAAGCCGATGCCCGGCTCCATCAGGTGGGACCGCTCGCCGTAGCCGGTCAGGGTCGGCGTCAGCACGCGCGCCCCGGCCGCCTCCAGCCGCTCGGCGACGCGCCGCCAGCACCAGCCGCCATGCCAGGCCCCGTGCACGAGCAAGAAAAAGGGGCGCGGACCCTCTGCCCGCGCCCCGAGTGGGGAGATGTTCAGGACCATCCCCGCAGCGCCGCCGACCAGGAGCGAACGGCGGCGCATGCTTCGTGCCCGATCAGAAGCTGCGGCGCAGGCGGAGGGTCACCCGGCGTGGATCGTTCGGATAGCCGAGGCCTACGAGCGACGACGTCACATAGTATTCCTCCCCGCAGTTCGAGCAGTCGAGCGCAGCCTCCCATGCCCCGTCGGCGCTCTCGTAGCGGATGCCGATGTTGTAGAGGGTGGTCGAGGGGGTCAGAGAAAGCGGCACGGTGATCGCCGTGGTGCCCCCGAACGGAATGCCCGTGACAGTGCCCGCGTCGTTGTAGGTCGATGTCCAGTATTCGTCCGAATAGCTCAGGGAGCCGTTCAGCGACCACTCACCGCTCATAAAGGCGGTGGGCAGTGTGTAACGCGCGCCGAGCGTGCCCTGGCTTTCCGGGAAACGCACCGGCTGGTCCCGCGTCGTGACGCAGTTCAGCGGTTCGGGCGTGCTGCTGCAAGGCACGCCGCCGGCACCGTTGACCGCCGGGATATCGACATATTCGCGATCAGCGATGGAGCCGCTGATGAATACTTCGAGCGCATCGGTCGGCCGCCATGTGATCTCGGCTTCGAGGCCCATCGCCTCCAGGCCGCCGGCGTTGCGGGTGACGAAGTCGATGCCGCCGCCGGGGCGCGGCTGACCAGACAGCAGCTGCAGGTCCTCAACGTCCAGGCGGTAAGCTGTCAGGTTAAGCCGCAGGCTGTCGTCCAGCAGGTCCGAACGCATGCCGAGTTCATAGGACCAGGCTTCTTCGGGCCCGAAGGCGGAGTTGGTGACTGCCGTGGTTCCGCGCGCGTTCCAGCCGCCCGACTTGAAGCCGTTCGTGGCGGACACGAAGAACATGACGTTGTCGCTGTATTCGTACTGCAGGGCGACCCGGGGTGTGAACTTTGTGACGCTCTGGCTGGTCGGAATCCCGGCTGTGATGAGATTTGCTGTGGTCGGCCGCGCCGTGGCAGCGCCCGTCGCATTGATGAAGCCGGCCGGATAGGCCGTCCGAACCCGGTCGGTGAAGGCGATGTCCTTGTCTTCGTCGGTGTAGCGACCACCGACGGTCAGGGTCAGGCTGTCACTCAGGGACAGGTCACCCTGGGCGTAGATGGCAAAGGACTGGGTCGTGTTGTCCAGCAGCCGGTCGCCCAGCACCAGGGCCGACGTCGCCACGGGCGTGGTGGCGAAGGTGTCGACCTGATAGGTCGAGTTGTCCTCGTCCAGATAGAAAACCCCGGCGACCCAGTTCAGCCGCCCTGTCTCACCGACCAGCTTCAGTTCCTGGGTCCACTGTGTGGTCTCCACGTCATTTGAGATGGTGAAGCCACCGAACGGCGTCGGGCTGCCGCCCAGACCGAAGTCGATGGAGAAGAGCTGATCCGTGGAGATATAGCCGCTGATCCAGCTCAGGCTGGCCCAACCCATGTCATGGGTGAGGTTGGAGATGAGCGTGCCGACCCGGGTGCCCGCGCAGTTGCCGACACGTTGGTTCAGATAGGGTTCAATTGCGCTGTCTTCGCAGTCCCCGACACGCAGGCCCGTGCGGCTGGTGTATGGCCGGTCGAGCGGGTTGGTGCCGATGGTGGTCTTCTGTTGATCGACATAGTCGGCGGACAGGTTCCAGTCCCAGGCGTCGCCCGGCTGGAAGCGAATGGCACCGCGGATGCCCCAGGTGTCCTCGCCGTTCAGCTCCTGGCCGGTGACCAGGCTTTCGGCATAACCGTCTGACCCGATCTTCAGCAAGGTCACACCGGCAGAAACGGTGTCGCTCAACGGGCCGCTGACGGCCCCGCGCAGGCTGTAGCGATTGAACGAGCCGTAGGTGGCGTCCAGCGATCCTCGGAAGTCCTGGTCTGGCTTTCTGGTCGTGATCGAGATGGCACCACCGGTCGTGTTGCGACCGAACAGTGTCCCCTGGGGGCCACGAAGCACCTCGATGCGGTCAACGTCTAGCAGGGTGATGTTGTTGGCGATCTGGCGGGCGACATAGACTTCGTCGACATAGGTGGCGACGGGCACGTCGAAGCTGGCGACCTGTTCGGTCGAACCCAGTCCGCGGATGAAATAGCTCACTGCACCGCCGGTGCCGGTATTCAGGCCCCCGGTCAGGCTGGGGGTCACGCGGACCAGGTCGGTAGTGTCCTCGACCTGGGCGATTTCCAGTTGGGTCTCGGTGAAGGCCGTGACCGCGATGGGCACGTCCTGGATGTTCTGCTCGCGCCGTTGTGCCGTCACGATGATGTCGTCGATCCGGGCCGCTTCGTCCTGAGTCGCGTCCTGCGCGAGCGCCGGCAGTCCGGTCAGAAGGGTAAGGGCGGAAACGCTGGTAAGCAGCAAAGGGGACATACGCATGGTCAAAATCTCCTGCTCTGATGATGGCGTATTCGGCTCTTCTGGCCGGTCCTAATGGTATACTCTTATATCATTTGCGGTAGTCGACAAGCGTCGGTACGCTGTCGCGGAACGGAGACAATCGGATGCGTCTTTCTTGGCTCTCAATGGTCGTCGGCGCGATTTTTCTGGGCGGGATTGGGCCTGCAGGCGCGGAAGGATTCGATCGGCGCAGCTTTGAAGCCTTTGTGGACGCGCGGACGGGCACGGGCGAGCCGGTCTTCTGGTATTCGGTCGGGACCCTGCGGGCCTATCCGTCGGGGGAGCTCCTCGCCGGTGTCGAGGGTTATGACACCTCGCGCTCCGACCGGCCGGAACCCGGAACCGACCAGGCGCGTCAATTCTCGCGCAAGATCTACATCTATCGCGATCCTGTCACCGGCGCGGTCCTGCGCGAAAGGAACGGCCTTCCGGTCGCGCCCGTGGCCTATCCCTATCAGTTCATTACCTATTCGCTGAGCGGCGACCGGGTTCAGACCTTCGTTGAACAGGGGGCCGGGGCCCGGCTGCAGCGGATCGGTCCGGGCGACAGCATGTCGGTGCGCGCGATCGGTGACGCCTATGTCTTCAGCGCGCCCCTGTTCCTGGACTTCCCCACCCCTTCCGGTGCCCGCTACCAGGCGTTCGAGAACTATGATTTCTTCATCCAGCGCGAGGGCGGGGCCTCGACCCCGAATCAGCTGTCCTGGGTCCGATATGGCGACGCCCCGCCATGGGCCGGCGGGAGGGCGGCGATCATGCATCTGGTGACCTGGCGGATCGACCGCTACGCCGACGTACCGGCCACCTTGCGCGACTATATCGAGACCGACGCTCCCCTCTGGCGCGCCCCGCCCGAGGGAATCGAGGACATCCGCCGCCTCCAGGCGGCTGGCGAATGAGCGACCTTCGCTTTGAACCCACCATGGTGCGCGACGATCGTTCTGCCCGGGCGATCTATGAGGAGGTGCGCGCCAATCCGGCCCGGCGCGGCTTCGGATTCGGCGCACGGGCGGCCGTGGTGAACGTCGATTTCCAGCAGGCCTATACCCGTCCGGACCTGTTTCCGGTCTCGGCATATGTGACCGATCCGGATCAGATCGCCCATGTGAACCGGATCAGCGATGCGGCGCGCGAGGCGGGCCTGCCTGTCGTCTGGACACGGGTCTGCTACAAGCCGGACGGTGGCGACGCCGGCATCTGGGGCACACGGACCGATACGCCCGACAGCTTGCAGAACATCAGGATGGGCTCGGATCGCCACGCCTTTGATCCGCGCGTCCGAATCGACTGTGACGTCGATCTGGTTTTCGACAAACGGATGCCGTCGGCGTTCCATGAGACGCCGTTGCAAAGCTACCTGATCTGGCACCGGGTCGATACGGTGATCATCACCGGCGGCTCGACCTCGGGCTGCGTGCGCGCCACGGCCGTGGACAGTCTGTCGCGCGGATATCGCACGATCGTCCCGGTCGAATGCGTCGCCGACAAACACGAGAGCTATCATTTCGCCAACCTGACCGACCTGCTGCTGAAGTATGCCGACGTGGTGTCGGCGGCCGAGGTCATCGAACACCTGGAGCGTCGCTCATGAACCGGCTGTTGATGCTGATCGCCTGCGCCTTGTTCAGCCTCGGCGCACCGGCGACAGCCTCTGCCCAGCGCGTGGCTGAAGCTGACCAGGTGCCGCTGGACTTCCGCCGCACAACGCTGGTTGTGCGCGACATCGACGCCTCGCTGGCCTTCTATCGCGACGCTCTCGGGATGGCAGTGACCTATGACAACTATATCCGCACGCCCCGCGAGGCCACGACGGACGAAGGGGCCGAACGGTCGCTGCGGCTGGTTCTACTGCGATCCAACGATGTCTATGTCGGCCAGATCGGCCTGATGCAGTATTTCAAGCCGGACCGTCCCGAGCGTCCTGAGCGATCGGATACGGAGTTGCGGCCCGGCGACATAGTTCTGGTGTTCAACGTCAAGGATCAGGAGAGCGTCTTCGCACGCGCCAGCACGGCGGCCGGTGTCACGGTCGGCGAGGCCCCGCATCTGGTGACCTATCCCGGCTATGGTGGCCAAGGCGTGATCCGTGTGAATTTCGCCTCGGTCTATGACCCCGATGGGCACTACATCGAACTGAACCAGGTGCTGGACGCCTTGCCGGGCGGGAACTGAGGGGTCAGGCTGCTGCGATCTCGCTCGCCGTCGCGGACCACACTGCTGGATCGACCGCCAGTCCCTTGAGCATCCGCCGCACAGCATGCATCCGGAACGGCTGGCCCGCGACGTAGCTCGTCAGGGTGAAGCCCAGAACCCGTCGGTCATCGTCGCCCGCGTCGCCCTTGAAGAAGGACGCCGCCTCCAGCACCTGATCGGCCCATGCGGCCTCAGTCTGGCGGCGGTCGATCAGCAGGGTTCGGTCGTCGAGTTCGTTCATCAGGGGGACGGCCCGGACGACGCCCGCATCCGTGGCCATGGCGACCGGAACCTCGTCCTGCTCCCAGTCCAGGCAGACGTCGAACCCGGCCTCGGCGATCAGGGCCAGGGTGCGGAAGGACTGCTGGCGGGCGGGGCTTATCCAGGTGCGGGGCGTCAGGCCCGTCGCATCGAACGCCTCGCGGGTCCTGGCGACCAGGGTGCGTTCCTCGTCTTCCGCCAGGCCTGAATGATGGATCGCATCGGTGGACCAGCCGTGGGCGGCTATCTCGTGCCCTTGCTCCAGCGCCGCCTCGACAAGCGGGCGATACCGATCCAGCGCGACGGCGTTGACCGGAACGGTCGCCTTCAGACCGGCGTCCTGCAGCGCCTTCAGCAGTCGGAAAGCCCCGACCCGCGGGCCGTAGTCGCGGGTGGTGTAGTGGCGCAGATCGGGCCAGGGCGTCTGCATCGCGCCGGGATGTTTGAAAGGTTTTCCGGACGGATCGAGCATATGCCACTCGATCGGCATCACGATCATCGCCGCCACCGACCGGTCGCCGGGCCAGCGCGCCTTCGGCCGATCATCGACCGGGCGCCAGCCATAGAGTGACTGGTCCATGCCGTAGCGGCGGTGGGGATAGATCAGGTGTTCGTCAGGCAGGCCTTTCTCAGAGGGGGGCATCGGCGAACCCTGTCCCGCCCGTGGCCAGGCCGCGTCGCGTAATGTCGGCA
Source organism: Caulobacteraceae bacterium (assembly GCA_947501315.1). GTDB lineage: Bacteria > Pseudomonadota > Alphaproteobacteria > Caulobacterales > Caulobacteraceae > Brevundimonas. The sequence goes on from CANMXH010000022.1 coordinate 12,487, forward strand.
ACCGTCGCGTCCCAGCAATGCTCGCGATAGTGGGCGGCGATCTCCGATCCGGTGGCGAACCAGACCTCGTCGCGGTGGCCCATGATGTGCTCCAGAGCGTTCTCGAATGCGCGAATGCGGTTCGGCTGGCTGACCAGATAGGCATGTAGCGGGATGCACATGACCGTGCCCGACTCGCGGCCCTCGATCAGCAACTGGTCGAAATGGCGTTTCAGCACATCGGCATAGCGCCACGGGTCCATGCCCATCACGGAGTAGCCGATGACGTCGTTGACCTCGAGTGAATAGGGCATCGACACCAGCCGACCCGTCCTGGTCTTGAGCGGCTGGGGCTGGTCGTCCTGGAACAGGTCGCAGGAGTACCAGAAGTCGTGCTCGGCGATCAGGTCCAGGGTCCGGGTCGTGTGGGTCAGGGCCGGGGCCAGATAGCCGCGAATGCGCTGGCCGGTCGCGGCCTCGACCGAGCGGATGGAGTCCTCCAGCACGGCCCGTTCCTGGGCCTCGTTCATGCCGTAGGAGTATCGGGTGTTGTAGATGCCGTGGCTGAAGAACTCCCAGCCCCGCGCATTGGCCGCCTCGATGATCTCCGGATGATGGTCGATCAGGCCGATGGACAGGGACACCGATCCGCGCAGCGAATGACGGTCCAACAGATCCTGTAGCCGCCAGTGGCCGATGCGGTTGCCCCAGTCCCGCTGGGAGTATCCGACCACGTCAGGCGCCGGGCGGGGCCAGCCGGGGCGTGACGGGTTCACCGGCGGGTCGAATTCATAGAACTCGATGTTGGGCGCAATCCAGAAAGCGATGCGCTTGCCGCCTGGCCAGACGATCTTTGGACGATCGCGATACGGCCAATAGTCGTAGAGGTTGGGGTCCGAGCGGTTCACTCGGCCGCCTCCTGTCGCTCCGGCTCATATCGGTCGCCGAGCTTCAGCATGTCTTCCAGCCCGATCCGGTCGTTCACACCGGCGAGATCGGTCATTCGGTCGCGATAGCTGACGGTGGACCCTTCTGTTTTCAGCGCCTTGAGGAAGGCCTCTGCGGCCGGAATCAGGGCGCGGACCAGGGCCCCTGGACTGATGACCAGCTTGAACCCGAGTTCCCCAAGGGCGTCACGTGACAGGATCGGCGTCTTGCCGCCCTCCACCATATTGGCCATGGCCGGCGTCGTGCCCAGGGCGGAGATGATGCGCTTCATCTGGTCCAGATCGGCGGGAGCCTCAACGAAGACCACGTCGGCACCCGCCTCCGCATAGGCGACGGCGCGATCCAGGGCGGGCTCGAAACCCTCCACCGCAATGGCGTCAGTCCTCGCGATAATCAGGGTCTCATCCGAGCGTCGGGCGTCCAGGGCCGCCTGGATCTTTCCGACCATCTCGTCCATTGGGGCCACGCCCTTGCCGGACAGGTGACCGCACCGTTTGGGAAAGGTCTGGTCTTCCAACTGGATCGCTCGCGCACCGTTGCGCTCGAATACCTTGACGGTGCGGGCGACGTTCAAGGCGTTGCCGAAACCGGTGTCGGCGTCGACGATCAGCGGGATCTCCACCCGTTCGCAGATACGGGCCACGACATCAGCGACATGGTCGAAACTGACCAACCCCAGGTCCGGCCGGCCGAGCTGGGTATAGGCGATCGAGGCACCCGAGAGGTAGACGGCCTCGAACCCCGCCTGTTCGATCAGCAACGCCGACAGGGCGTCGAAGGCTCCCGGAGCATGGAGCGCCGAGCCGGTTTTATGAAGTCGCGTCCTGAGGCTCACGCGGCGGCTCCCGTCTCGGGTTGGGCGTCGGCGGAGCGGCGCTTCAGATGGGCGATAAGCCCCCCGTCGCGCATCATCGCCGTCAAATGGTCGGGGAAGGGCGCGAACTCGTAGGTCCGCCCCGTGGTCTCATTGGTCAAGCGTCCCGCTGCCAGATCGAGCGACAGCCGGTCGCCGGCGACGATCTCTCCCGCCTCGGCCAGGGTGATGGCCGGCAGACCCAGGTTGATGGCGTTGCGCCAGAAGATGCGGGCGAAGGACTTGGCGATGACCGCCTGAATACCCAGCCGCTTGAGAGAAATCGCTGCCTGCTCGCGCGACGAGCCGAGGCCATAATTGTTCCCCGCGACAACGAAATCGCCCTCGCGCGCGGAGCTGGCAAACGACGGGTCGATGGCTTCCAGGCAATGGCTCGCTAGGGCATCGGGGTCGAGCTTCATCAGATGACCAGGGGCCAGCAGGTCCGTGTCGATCTCGTCTCCGAAGACGAAGGCGCGTCCCGTCATGCCGCCGCCCTCCGTTGACCCAGATAGCCGCGCGGATCGACGATCCGCCCCGCGACCGCCGCCGCCGCAACGCTGTAGGGCGAGCCCAGATAGACCTCGGCCCCGGCATGGCCCATCCGGCCCTTGAAGTTGCGGTTGGTGGTGGAGATGCAGACCTCTCCATCCGCCAGTAGTCCCGCCCCCATACCTGCGCAGGCCCCGCAGCCCGAGGGCATCAGGGTGGCCCCCGCCGCCATCAGGGTGGCCAAAGTGCCGTCCTCGGCCGCCGCCTGGGTCACGCGCGATGAGGCCGGAGCGACGAGCAGCCGGACGCCTGACGCTATCCGCTGATCCGCGAGAACCCGCGCGGCCATGTGAAGATCTTCGAGCTTGGCTCCGACGCAGGCACCGATATAGGCTTGGTTGATGGCGCGGCCCTGGGCCTCGCCAACCGGAACGCTGTTGGCGGGCGAATGGGGCAGGGCAATCATCGGCTCCAGTGCGCCGGCGTCGAAGCGGTGGATCGCCTCGTAGGTCGCGTCGGGATCGGAGGCCCAGGCGCGGGCCTCGGCCTCGTCGGCGACCGCCGCGCCCGCGTTACGCAGCCAGCTGAAGGTAACCCCATCCGGAGCGATAACGCCCGTCTCGGCCCCCAGCTCTGCCGCCATATTTGTCAGCACCAGCCGCTCGGGCATCGACATGGCCTCGACCGTCGGTCCAGCGAATTCGACCGCCCGGAAAGCGTTGTCCATGCCCAGCTCGCGGCACAGGAACAGCATCATGTCCTTGGCCGTGACGCCGTGGCCCAGGTTGCTACGCCACTCGATCCTGATGGTTGCAGGGACTTGCAGCCAGGTCCGCCCCGTCGCCGCGATGGCCGCCATGTCGGTCGCCCCATAGCCCGCCGCATAGGCTCCGAAAGCTCCGGCCATCGGTGTGTGGCTGTCGCCGCCGGCCACCAGCATGCCTGGCCGGATCAGGCCACGCTCAGCCAGAAGCATGTGGCCTATGCCCTCCATGTCGTAGAAATGACCGATTTTGTGGTCCGCAGCGAACTGGCGGGTCAGCGACAGGATCGCCGCGCTCTCGGCGTCGACGGCCGGGACGTAGTGGTCAGATGTGATCACGATCTTGGACGGATCCCAAAGGCCACGACCCAGATCCGCCAACATGGGTGCCCAACGGCGCGGCCCGGAGGAGTCGTGGGCGAAACACAGATCGACATCGGCCGTGACCAGGTCACCGGCGCGCGCGTCAGCGCGGCCCGAGGCCTTCGCCGCGATCTTCTCGACGAGTGTCCTGCCCTTGATGGCGATGGCCCCAGCCATTCCGATCCCCGTACGCACGCGGTATGTGGACCGCGCAAAAGATATAATCTTATATCATTTGAAGCCCCGGGCTTGCCAAGGCAATTCCGCGGCCGACGAAACGCGAAGGACTTCTCCTATGGCCGACGACAGCCCGATGGCGACGCAGACCTTTCGCTGGGACGACCCGCTGGACCTGTCGGGCCGGCTGACCGACGAGGAGCGGATGATCCAGGACGCGGCGCGGTCCTACGCCCGCGAGAAGCTGCTGCCCCGGGGGTGCTGTCAGTCTAACGCTAACTTGTCTCCACTTGGGGCGGCCTAAACCGCTGACGGGGATGATGTTTCGTGAAGCCGATCTCGTTTAAGCGCCACCGGTTTCCGGCGGACGTGATCCGCCACGCCGTGTGGCTGTACTTCCGGTTCAGCCTCAGTTTTCGCGACGTCGAGGAGCTTCTGGCGCAGCGCGGGATCGACGTCAGCTACGAGACGATCCGGTGCTGGACCATCAAGTTCGGGCCGCTCATTGCTAGGCGCTTGAAACGCCGCCGACCGGCACCGTCGCCCCGCTGGCATCTGGACGAGATGGTCTGTTGGATCGGCGGAAGGCGAGCATATCTGTGGCGTGCAGTTGACGACGAAGGCGAGGTCCTGGACCTCGTGGTCCAGCGCCGGCGGGACACAGAGGCGGCGCTGAGGCTGGTGCGACGCCTGCTAAACAATCAGCCAGTGGAGCCGAAGTCGATCACTACCGACGGCTTGGCTTCGTACGGAGCAGCTCTGGATCAGCTCGATCTGAGGCATCTGCACCGGCCGGGCCGGCTGCGGGAAAACAACCGTGTTGAGAACTCCCACCTCCCGATCCGACGACGAGAACGCCAGCAGCAGCGGTTCAAATCCCAAGCCTCAGCCCAGAGATTCCTCACCACCCACGCGGCGATTTACAACACCTTCAACATCCAACGTCACCTGATCAGCAGACCCACTCTTCGCCGTTTTCGCACCGAAGCAGACGCAGCTTGGGCCACTTCCGTTGCCTGATTTCAGGCAGGGTAGGGCGGCTTTCGACTTGGTGCGGTTAACCTGTCAGCACCCGAGATGGGGTGGGTCGATCATCTGGTGTTCCAGCAACGATACGACTGCAATCGCGGCACAATACAGCGCCTCTCCATGTTCATTTATCGGACTGACGGCACATTGGCGTTTTCCGATCCCGAGATGACGGAGCCTGCGGTCGCGCCACCTCCGGGATCGACCGGCGCAGCCCTCATCAATCTTGTTTGTGAGTGGAGCAGCATCCAAGGCTTCGATCATTTCGAAACCGTGGCTGCCATTCGGGATGCTTATCGGGCCGCCCACGGCCGCCGATGATTTGACCGCTGCGGCCCTACAGAGTGCCTAGCGCTCAGGCTATTGGGGAGCGGTTATGGGACCGGCGGCTAGTTGCCAAAAATAGTTTATATAAAACAACGGGTGGTGGCGGACAGAGAGGGATTCGAACCCTCGGTAGGCTTTCACCTACACACGCTTTCCAAGCGTGCGCGATCGACCACTCCGCCACCTGTCCGTTTCCACGACATTGCCCAAGGGCCTTCGCAGCGCGCC
>CANMXH010000023.1 GCA_947501315.1 Caulobacteraceae bacterium
ACGACCTCGAAGAAGGCCCTGAAGCTGATGCGGGCGCATCTGGGTTTCGGCGGTCTGATCATGACCGACGACCTGTCGATGAAGGCGCTGTCGGGCTCACTGCGCGATCGGGCCGAGGCCTCGCTGAAGGCGGGCTGCGATGTGGTCCTGCATTGCAACGGCGATCTCGACGAAATGCGTCTGGTGGCCGAGGGAGTCGGCAAGCTGAAGGGCGGGGCGGCGAAACGGGCGACGGCGGCCATGGCGCGGATCGTCCATACGCCGGAGCCACTGGACGAAGGTGAGGCCCGTCTGCGGTTCGATGCGCTGATGGCCGGAAAGCTTGATGCGGCGCGTGGTCCCGATGTCGGGGAGGCGCAGGCGTGACCGAAGCCTTTCAGCCCAATCTGGACTTCACCGCCGCCGAACAGGTCGATGCGCGCGAGGCCTTTGTCGTCGATCTGGACGGCTATGAGGGGCCGCTGCATGTGCTGCTGGCCCTGGCGCGGACGCAGAAGGTCGATCTGCTGAAACTGTCGATCACCCGGCTGGCCGAGCAGTATCTGGCCTTTGTGCATGAGGCGCGGCGGCGGAATTTCTCGCTGGCGGCCGACTATCTCGTGATGGCCTCCTGGCTGGCCTATCTGAAGTCGCGCCTGCTGCTGCCGCGCACCGAAAAGGGCAAGGGCGGCGAAATGCCCGCCGAGGAGATGGCCGCGGCCCTGGCCTTCCGGCTGCAGAAGCTGGAGGCCATGCGCAAGGCGGTGGAGGCGATCACGGCCCGGCCGCAGCTGAAGCGCGACGTCTTCGCCCGCGGCGATCCGCAGGCCACGGTCATCGTGCCGTCGGACCGGATCGATGCCAGCCTGTATGAGTTGATGGCGGCCTATGTGACCCAGCGGCGCCGCGAGGAGCAGCGGCACTACAATCCCGGCCAGCGGGTCGAGGCCTTTGCCCTTGAGGCGGCGCGCGACTGGCTGCGCGAGGTTCTGCCCCGGCTGGAGCAGTGGACGTCGCTGGAGCAGGTGGCCCCGGCCCGGCGTGGCGAGGATGGTCCGACCCAGGCCAGCTTCACCGCCTCGACCCTGTCGGCCAGTCTGGAGCTGGTCAAGGAGGGGGCGATGGATGTGAAACAGGCCGAGGCCTTTGCCGAGCTGTATCTGAAGCGGCGGGGGCGGGGGCGGGGGCGGGGTCAGGTGCTGGAGCTGGTGCCGTGATTTCCCACTTCCGCTCATCCCCGCGAAAGCGGGGACCCAGTGCTTTGGGTGATGACGGCCAGATGGCTGATCGCCTGCGCTTGTCCGGAAACGTCGGCGTCTCACTGGACAGGACTGGGTCCCCGCTTTCGCGGGGATGAGCGGATAATGATGGGCATTCAGTTCGCACCCGATCACGGAGAGATCGAGCGCCGCGTCGAGGCGCTGCTGTTCGCGGCGGCCGGGCCGCTGTCGGCGGCGGAGATTGCGCGGCGGCTGCCGGAAGGGGCGGATGTCGGCGGGGCCATCTCGGCCCTGCGCGAACGCTATCAGGGGCGGGGCGTCGAACTGGAATGTGTCGCGGACCGCTGGCAGTTCCGGACTGCGGCCGACCTGTCCTTCCTGATGACCGAGGAGCGCGAGGAGCCGCGCCGGCTGTCGAAGGCCGCGCTCGAGACCCTGGCCATCATCGCCTATCACCAGCCCTGCACCCGGGCCGAGGTGGAGAGCGTTCGCGGGGTGTCGCTGTCGAGGGGGACGCTGGACCTGCTGCTGGAGATGGGGTTCGTGCGGCTGCGGGGGCGGCGGCGGTCGCCCGGACGGCCGGTGACCTATGGCACGGCGGACAAATTCCTTGAGCATTTCGGCCTGTCCAACCTGTACGATCTGCCCGGCGTGCAGGAGATGAAGGCGGCGGGCCTGCTGGACCTGTCCATCCCTGTGGGCTTTGAGCTGCCGGATCCGTCGCGTGCGCCGGACGGCGACGACGAGCCGCTGCTGCCCGGGGACGAGGACGCGCCGGAGTTCGCGCAGGATTTTGTGGCGGAGGATTAAGCTCCCGGCCGCCCCTCCACCACACGAAGCGTGGTGGAGGGGTGTCGCAATCCGCCAAAACCCCTGCTAGTCCGCTTCGATGATCGCTCGCCTTCGCCCTGTTCCGTTCGACCTCGGCCCCGTCCATTTCGTGGGCATAGGCGGCATCGGCATGAGCGGCATTGCCGAGATCATGCTCAAGATCGGCTATTCGGTGCAGGGGTCTGACGCCAAGGCGTCGGCCAATACCGAGCGGCTGGAGAAGCTGGGCGCGCGGGTCTTCATCGGCCACGATGCCGGTCATATCGGCGAGGGCGTCTCGGCGGTGGTCTATTCGACCGCGGTCAAGGCGACCAATCCCGAGATGGTGGTCGCCCGCGAGCGGCGCATTCCGCTGGTGCGCCGGGCCGAGATGCTGGCCGAGCTGATGCGGCTGCAGTTCTCGATCGCGGTCGGGGGCACACACGGCAAGACGACGACGACCTCGATGGTGGCGGCCATCCTCGACGCTGGCGGGCTGGACCCCACCGTGGTCAACGGCGGCATCATCAATGCCTATGGCACCAACGCCAAGGTCGGCGACGGCGACTGGATCGTGGTCGAGGCCGACGAGAGTGACGGCAGTTTCCTGCGCCTCAAGTCGACAGTGGCCATCGTCACCAATATCGACCCGGAACACCTCGACCACTACGGCGACTTCGACGGGGTCCGGAAGGCGTTCGTGGACTTCGTCGAGAACATCCCCTTCTACGGCTTCGCCGCCGTCTGCCTCGACCATCCCGAGGTGCAGCGGCTGGTGGCGGCGATCGATAACCGGCGGCTGGTGACCTATGGGGTCAATCCCCAGGCCATGGTCCGGGCCGACAATGTCGAGATGAAGCCGGACGGCTGTCGCTTCGATGTGGTGGTGCAGGGTCAGGGGCTGGCGGCGCTGGACGAGCCGATCCGGATCACGGGCCTGCATCTGCCCATGGCCGGCTGGCACAATGTCGCCAATGCACTGGCCGCCATTGCCGTGGCGCGCGAGCTGGATGTGTCGGATGAGGCCATCAAGGCGGGCCTGGCCGGGTTCGGCGGGGTGCGGCGGCGCTTTACGACTACGGGTATCGTGGGCGGGGTGCGGATCGTCGATGACTACGGCCACCACCCGGTCGAGATCGCCGCCGTTCTGAAGGCCGCGCGTCAGGTCGCCGAGGGCCGCGTCATCGCCGTGGTCCAGCCGCATCGGTTCACCCGGCTGGAATCGCTGATGGAGGAGTTCTCGACCTGTTTCTCCGACGCCGACGCCGTGTTCGTGGCCGACGTCTATGCCGCCGGTGAGACGCCGATCGAGGGGGTCGACAAGATGGCCCTGGTCGAGGGCATCCGCCGCTTCGGCCATCGCTCGGTGCAGCCGCTGGAGAGCGTGGAGGCCTTGGCCGGCGTGATCGCCGCCGAGGCGAAGGACGGCGATCTGGTGGTGCTGCTGGGGGCCGGGGACATCACCCAGTGGGCCTATGCCCTGCCGGGGCAGCTGGAGGGGCTGGCTTGACCGCCCTGCCGGAGGCGAGAGGCAAGCTCCTGCTCAATGAGCCGCTGGGCCCCTTCACCTGGTTTCGGGTCGGCGGGAACGCCGATGCCCTGTTCATCCCGGCGGACGCCGATGATCTGGCTGACTTTCTGAAGGCGCTGGACCCGGCCGTGCCGGTGACGGTGCTGGGCGTCGGCTCGAATGTCATAGTCCGCGACGGCGGCGTCGAGGGCGTGGTCATCCGGCTGGCCGGGCGGCCCTTTGCAGGCATCACGACTGACGGCGATACCATCACCGCCGGTGCCGGCGCGCTGGATTCCATGGTGGCCAAGGCCTCGGCGAAGGCCGGGCTGGCGGGTCTGGAGTTCTATGCGGGCATTCCGGGGACCATCGGCGGGGCCCTGACCATGAATGCCGGCTGCTACGGTGCGGAGACCAAGGACATCCTCGTGTCGGCCTGGGGCCTGACGCGGGCGGGCGAGCGGGTCGACTATGCACTGGCCGATTTCGGCTACACCTACCGCCACTCCGAGGCACCGGCCGACATCATCTGGATCGAGGCCACCTATCGCGGCACGCCGGACGATCCCGAGGCCGTCGCCGCCCGTATCGCCGAAATCACCGCGCGCCGCGAACAGACCCAGCCGATCCGCGACAAGACCGGCGGTTCGACCTTCAAGAACCCGCCCGGCCATTCGTCGTGGAAGCTGGTCGATGAGGCGGGCTGGCGCGGGAAGCTGTTCACGGCCACCGGCGGCGGGGCCATGTTCAGCGAGCTCCATTCCAACTTCATGATCAACCCCGGCGAGGCGACGGCGGCGGATATCGAGGGGCTGGGCGACGCCGTGCGGGCGGATGTGCTGGCGAAGACGGGGGTCCAGCTCGACTGGGAGATCAGGCGTATTGGCCGGGCCGGCTGACTTCGCTCTCCCCTTCCCCTCGACGGGGAAGGGGTCGGGGGATGGGGTGGAGGCAGACGGCTTCCGGCCCTGGCGCGTGAGGCACGGTCGAAAGCGGCTGACGGAGCCCGTCCGATCTCAACCTTCTAAAATCCTGCCTCCACCCCACCCAACCCTCCCCGTCGAGGGGAGGGCTTTTTGTGGGTGCGCCACCGGTTTCGGCGGGACGAAGGTCGATTGGTTGACGGGCTGTTAAGGACAGTTGGGTCATCCAGCGTCTGTCCCGGAGCCCCGCATGACCCGCCCCTTTTCCGACCTGCACGTCGCTGTCCTGATGGGCGGACTGTCGTCCGAACGGGAGGTGTCGCTCTCGTCCGGCAAGGGCTGCGCCGACGCCCTCGAAGGTCAGGTCGCCCGGGTCAGCCGCGTCGACGCCGGGCGCGACCTGGCCCAGGTGCTGGCCGATCTGAAGCCCGATGTCGTCTTCAACGCCCTGCACGGGGCCTGGGGCGAGGACGGCTGCGTCCAGGGCGTGCTGGAGACCCTGGGTATTCCCTATACCCACTCGGGCGTGCTGGCCTCCGCTCTCGCCATGGACAAGGAGAAGTCCAAGGCGGTGCTGAAGGCTGCGGGCGTCGTCGTCCCCGGGGGCGGGCTGTTCGACCGGCATGCCGTGGCGCAGGGGCACGTCATTCCGCCGCCCTATGTGATCAAGCCCAATGCCGAAGGCTCCTCGGTCGGGGTCTATCTGGTGCGCGAGGGAGAGCCGCCGTGCGCCGCACCGGGCGAGGCCGGCTGGGTCTGGGGCGAACAGGTGATGGTCGAGCCCTTCATTGCCGGCAAGGAACTGGCCGTGACGGTTCTTGGGGACAAGTCGGGCCCGCGCGCCCTGACCATCACCGACATCACCCCGACCAAGGGCTTCTATGACTATGAGGCCAAATACGCGCCGGGCGGGTCGGTTCATCTGCTGCCGGCGGTTCTGCCGCCGCATGTGTTCGAGCGGGCCTTGCGCGAATCCGAGCTGGCCCACACCGCCATGGGCTGCCGCGGCGTGTCGCGATCCGACTTTCGTTATGACGATGTTAAGGACGAACTGGTCCTTCTGGAGGTCAATACCCAGCCCGGCATGACCCCGACCTCGCTCAGTCCCGAGCAGGCCGCCCATGTGGGGATGGACTACAAGACCCTCGTACGTTGGATGGTGGAGGACGCCTCATGCCCGCGGTAGTTCGCGGCGGTCGGCGACAGAGTTCGAACCAGCCTGCAAAACGCGGCGCGGCTCCCAAATCCCAGGGGCGCGGTCGCGCGCCGCGCAACGCCCCGGCCACGCCGGGCAAGCTCGCGGCCCTTGGCCGGCTTGACCTGTCCCCCCGCGCTGTCGTGATTTCGATTGCCGCCGGCGTGCTTCTGCTGGCCGGCGTTCTGGCGACCGGGGCGCGGGCCGAGCGCATCGGCGCCTCGATCACCCATGGCATGGACGGGCTGACCGCCGGTCTCGGCCTGAAGCTGGAAAAGGTCTTTATCGAGGGCGAGAGTCCCGAGGCCACGCGCGCCATCCAGCAGGCGGTGCAGCTTTCGGCCGACCAGCCGATGACCTCCATCGATCTCGAGGCCGTGCGCCAGCGGGTCGAGGCGATCGGCTGGGTTGAGTCCGCCCGCGTCGTGCGCCTGTTGCCCGACACCCTGATCGTCCATGTCATCGAGCACGATCGTCTGGCCGTATGGCAGACGGGCGGTGTGAACCATGTCATCGACAGCCATGGAACCGTGATCGCCGGGGCCGACGCCGGCCGCTATCCGAACCTGCCGCTGGTCGTCGGCAAGGGCGCCGAACAGGCCGCCTCCGAGGTCCTGCCCCTGATCGCCCAGCGCCCCCGGCTGGCCAGTCGGGTCGAGGCCCTCGTGCGGGTCGACGAGCGGCGCTGGGACCTGCGGCTCAAGGACGGCAGTCTGATTCAGCTGCCCGCCGCCGACCAGGAGGCGGCGCTGATCCAGCTGGACGCCCTGGACCAGCGCGAAAGACTTCTGGAGCTGGGCTTTGCCCGCATTGACCTGAGAACGCCCGAGGAGGTCGCCGTCCGGCCCTCCGCCGGCGAAGCGTAGAGCGAGGCGACCGATGGCCGGACGTGCTGTGGACAAATCTGTGGATAGCGCCGGCCAGAAGGCGGGCCGTACCCCCGTGGTGGCCGCCCTCGACCTGGGCCAGTCCAAGGTCGCCTGTTTCATCATGAAGGCCGACGGCGTGCGCCACGCCGACCGCACCATCCGCGTCGCCGGGGCCGGGCATGTCCAGTCGCGCGGCGTGCGCGGCGGCGGCATTGTGAATATGGACGAGGCGGCCCAGGCGATCGGCCATGCGGTCGAACGGGCCGAGCGGGCGGCGGGCAGCCCGGTCTCGGGCGTGGTCGTCACGACCGCCATCGGCCAGATGGCCAGCCACAGGGTGCAGGCCAGGGTCTCCCTTGGGGCCACGCCGGTCGGAGACGCTGACCTGGCGCGGGCCATCGCCATGGCCCTGGCCCAGATCCGCCTGCCCAACCGCCGCCCGATCCACGTCCTGCCCATCGCATGGTCGGTCGACGGCGCGCGCGGTGTGCATGATCCCCGCGCGATGAAGGGCCATTCGCTGGGGCTGGACCTGCTGGTCGTGTCCATGGCCGAGAGCGCCTTCAACGGCCTGAGCCATTGCCTCGAGCTGGCCCACCTGGATCTTCAGGGTGTGGCGGCGGCACCGGTGGTGTCTTCGCTGGCGGCGCTGGAAGATGACGAGATGGATCTCGGCTGCGTCTGTATTGACATGGGCGGCGGCTCGACCTCCGCGGCGGTCTGGGGCGGGCGGTCGCTGCTGCATATCGAGAGCCTGAACGTCGGGGGCGATCACGTCACGGCGGATATCGCGCGCGGCCTGTCGACCTCGCGGGCCGGGGCCGAGCGGCTCAAGACCCTGCACGGTTCGGCCATGGCCAATGCCCATGAAGACCGCGAGATGCTGGAGGCCCCGCCCCGCGGCGAGGACGCCTCGGCCGGTCCGATCTTCGTCCAGCGGGCCATGCTCAAGACCGTCATCGCCCCGCGCGTCGAGGAGACGCTGGAAATGCTACGGGACCGTCTGCGCAACACCAGTGTCGGGCTTGAGCCCGGCACGGGTCTGGTGCTGACCGGCGGGGCCAGCCAGCTGAACGGCGTCCGCGAGCTGGCCATCCGGGTGTTCGACCGGCCGGTGCGGCTGGGCAAGCCCCAGCGCGCGCCCCACCTGGCCGACGCCGCCTCGGGACCAGCCTTCTGTTCGGCGGCCGGGGTGCTGCTGCGCGCCGCCTATGGTCCGCGCGAGGCCGTGTCGGCCCGCAAACTGATGTCACGCCAGATCTCGGCGGCGGATGCGCCCCGGGTGCACCGGGGCGGGATTGTGGCCCGGGCGGCGGGCTGGCTGCGCGAAAACCTCTGACTGACCGCCTTTTTTTGCGCGAGTGACCGCCGCAAAGTTTCCCCGTCATGGCGAGACTGTGTCCGGATTGTAACAATAGGTGCCCGGATTGGTCGCCAACTGGCCACAATCCCTTGCCGTTGCCGTCTTTGCTGTTAGCGTGAAGGTCCGAAGCAGAATCCGTCATCCGGCGGGCGCTGCGTAATGCATCCACAACGGTTGGGGCCCAATCAACATGCTTCTCAAGCGCAAGTACCTTTTTGGCACGACGATCCTCGCGGGCGTCATGGCTGTCACGGCTCCGGCTTTCGCCCAGAGCCAGCTTCCGGGCGTGAACGTCCAGGGCCAGGCTGACGCCCAGGCCACCGAGATCGACGAAGTCGTCGTCACCGGTTCGCGCATCCGTCGTGACCCGACGAACGCCCCGACCCCGCTGATCCAGGTTTCGCGCGAAACCCTGCTGAGCACCGGTCAGTCGACGGTCGTTGACTACCTGGCCACCATCCCCGCCCTGTCGAACTCGCTGGTTCCGTCGGACACCACCGGTTCGAACCTGAACGACGGTGGTCTGTCGTTCGCCAACCTGCGCTCGCTCGGCTCGGGCCGCACCCTGACCCTGGTCGACGGTCGTCGCCACGTCGGTGCTGCCGCCGGTAACCTGGCTGTCGACGTCGACTCCATTCCGCGCCTGCTGATCGAGAACATCGAGATCGTCACCGGCGGTGCCTCGTCGGTTTACGGTGCCGACGCCGTCTCCGGCGTGCTGAACTTCCAGCTGCGCCGTGACTTCGAAGGCATGGAAATCGATGCCAACTACGGCATGATCAACCAGGCTGGCCAGGCCAACAAGCGTATCTCGGCCCTGATCGGTACCAACCTGCTGGACGACCGCCTGAACCTGTATGCCTTCGGCGAGTACGAAGACATCGATGAGGTCCAGAGCCTGGACATCGACTGGCTGGAAGCCGCGCACGCCTTCGTCGGTATCGACGCTGACCCCACCAACGCTCCGTTTGACGGCATGCTGGACAACGCCGTGTTCAGCGGCGTTCGCACCCTGTCGCGTCCGCGCTGGGGCATTACCACGCTCGCCAACTCGCAGCGTCCGAGCCCGCTGAGCGATCCCGATGTGCCGCTGGCCAGCTGTACCTCGCTCACCAGCAGCAACTGCTACAGCCTCGACCCCACCAAGAGCTATGTTTACGAGGGCAACACCGCCCGTCTGGCCAATTTCGGCCAGCGGATCGGCAACGTCGGTTCGAACCGCACGCTGAACATCGGTGGTGACGGTGAAAACCCGAACAACTTCGGCCAGGAAAGCCGCGTTCCCCAGTCGACCTCGCAGCGTTACCAGGTCGGTGCGAATTTCGCGGTCGCTGACAACGTCGATCTGTCGGTCGAATACAAGTTCATCACCGAAGACACGTTCGACATCTCGCAGCCTGTCTTCTTCGACATCTTCCTGAACGACGGCAGCTATGCCTCGAACTGGACCAACCCGATCCGCGCTACGTCGCAGTTCGACCTGCGCTACACGGACAACGCCTATCTGCCGCAGAACGTGAAGGACGCCATCACGGCGAACACCGTCACCAACTGGACGGCCAACACCAATACTGACGGCACCGCTGCAACCACCACGGCACGCCAGTGGGCCCGTCACGCGATGTTCGGCCCGCAGCGTACGCAGGACAACACGCGTGAAGTCGAACGCTATGTCATCGCCCTGAGCGGTGACCTGGACCAGGTCGGCTTCATCAAGAACATCGACTGGGACCTGTCGTGGGTCTCGGGCGAAGCCCGCAACGAGAACGTGGAACGCGGTGTTGACGTCCAACGCTTCGCCCTGGCCGCTGACGCGGTCGTGGACACGGCCGGCATCGTCAACGGCCGTCCCGGTGAAATCGTCTGCCGCGCCCGCCGTATCAGGGCCGGGCAGACGGCAACCGTCCCGGTTGCCGGCGACCTGGACGACTACGTCCGCGGCGTGTTCGGTGGTAGCGCCGCCTACACCGGCAATGCCACGTTCCGGGCCGCCGTCGACAACTGCGTGCCGCTGAACGTCTTCGGTGCCGGCAACCAGAGCCAGGCCGCCCTGGACTATGTCGATGCGGCGATCACGGTCAGCCACACCAACAAGCAGGAGCAGGCCCTCGGGGTCGTTTCCGGCCAGCTCTGGGACTTCTGGGGTGCCGGCGAGATCGGCATGGCCATCGGCGCGGAATACCGCAAGGAGTTCACCGAGGGCGTGGGGCGCTCGCGCACGACCGGCGACCGCCTGCTGTTCCTGAACACCGGTGCGGACTTCGCGGCTGCCGAGTATGAGTCCAAGGAATGGTTCGCCGAACTGTCGATCCCGCTGTTCCGGGACGGCTGGATGGGCGAATACGCCGAACTGAGCGGCTCCTACCGCGCCTTCGACTACACCACCGCCGGTGAGGGGAACGTCTATGGCGTGAACCTGGTCTACCGTCCGATCCGGGACATCGCCTTCAAGACGAGCTTCAACACCTCGTTCCGGGCGCCCAACCTGGGTGAAAACTTCGCTCCGGGCAGCCAGACCTTCGCCAACGGCTTCGTCGACGCCTGCGCCACCCTGCAGATCGCCGCCCAAGGCCCGGAAGTCCGCGCCAACCGGATCGCCAACTGTACGGCTCTGGCCACGGCCGCCGGCTTCACCTTCGACTTCGCCGGTGCCACCGCGACCAACCTGGACGATTACAACCCGATCTACTCCAGCGGCATCGCGGGCATTAACTCCGGCAACCCGAACCTGACGCCGGAAGAGTCGGAAAGCTTCACCTTCTCGACCGTGATCCAGCCGCGCATGTTCCCGAACCTGAGCATCATTCTCGACTACTACGAGATTGAGCTGAGCCGCGTGATCGTGTCGCCGTCGGCCGTCGCCCTGACCGCCGCCTGCGTCAGCGGCGCGTCGCTGAACCCCGATGCCTGCAGCGTGGTGTTCCGTAGAAACCCGCTTATTCCGTTCGGCGTCGGTGCTCCGACGGGCGATCCGGTCGGCGGCTTCATCCAGAGCCCGGTGAACCTCGCAGCCCTGACCACCCGTGGTCTGGACTTCTCGGCTCGCTACTCGCTCGACACCGAAGAAGCCTTCGGCGTCAACATGGGCCGGTTCAACTACAGCATCGGCGGCCTGTGGCTGATCGAGCAGGAGAACTTCACCAACGTTGCCGATCCCACCGACGGCACGGAAATCGGCAGCACGATCTTCTACCCGCGTGTTCGCCTGACGTCCTCGCTGACCTGGTCGCCGAACGACATCTGGAGCGTCAACTGGTCCATGGACTGGCAGACGGCCCAGAACAGCACCTTCTACCGTGACAACCTGACCAACCTGGACACCCGTCCGATCGACACCTTCAACACCGGAAACTTCGCCCGTCACGACTTTACGGTGCGGTGGAATGCCCGGGACGACCTGTCGGTCCGCATGGGTGTGGTCAACGCCTTCGATGCCGAACAGCCCCGCTACCTCGGTGGCTCGCTGCTCAGCAACATGGACCCCTACGGCACGCGCTTCTTCGTGGGCCTGAACTACCGTCCCTTCTAAGACGGTCGGATCCAGACATGACGGAAAGGGCGGCTCGCAAGAGCCGCCCTTTTTCGTTGGTTCACCCCCAAAAACTGTCGACAGGGTTAATGAAAATCGTGGAACCAGCGCCGACTCACCCTATCCGGTAACTCTCTCTTAAGCAGAACGGGCGTCTCCTTAACCCGCTCATAACCAATGCGAAACGGCGGGGTTGCGCAGCGGTCTGCAGGGGCAGGGTCGGATAAGGTCGGAATAGAAATGTCTCTCTCGCTGGTGCGTCCTCAAGCCACGGATCTCAAGCCGCGGATCGTTGTTTTCGGAGTCGGCGGAGCCGGCGGGAATGCGGTCAACAACATGATCGATGCCGGTCTCGAAGGCGTCGAATTTGTTGTCGCCAACACAGACGCGCAGCATCTGTCGTTCGCCAAGACCGACCGCCGGGTCCAGCTGGGCGAGACCATCACCCAGGGGCTGGGTGCCGGGGCCCATCCCGAGGTCGGCATGAATGCCGCCGAGGAGTCGGCCGACGAAATCCACGGGCACCTCGAAGGGGCCCATATGGTCTTCATCACCGCCGGCATGGGCGGCGGCACCGGTACGGGTGCCGCGCCTGTCATCGCCAAATGTGCCCGGGACCGCGGCATTCTGACGGTCGGCGTCGTGACCAAGCCCTTCACCTTCGAAGGACGGCACCGCATGCGGCTGGCCGATGCGGGCATCGCCGAGCTGCAACGCTATGTCGACACCCTGATCGTCATTCCGAACCAGAACCTGTTCCGCGTCGCCAATGAGCGCACCACCTTTGCCGATGCCTTCGGCATGGCCGACCAGGTGCTGCATTCCGGCGTGCGGTCGATCACCGATCTGATGATCCTGCCGGGCCTGATAAATCTCGACTTCGCCGACGTTCGCGCCGTCATGTCCGAGATGGGCAAGGCGATGATGGGCACCGGCGAGGCGTCGGGCGATGACCGCGCACTGATGGCGGCCCAGAACGCCATCGCCAACCCGCTGCTGGACGAGACCTCGCTGAAGGGCGCCAAGGCCGTTCTGGTGAACATCACCGGCGGTATGGACATGACCCTGCTGGAAGTCGACGAGGCCGCCAACGCCATTGCCGGCGAGGTGGATGCCGACGCCAACATCATCTTCGGCGCGGCCTTCGACCCGGCGCTGGACGGCAAGATCCGCGTTTCCGTCGTCGCCACCGGCATGGAAGACCCGGCTGCGGCCCGGGCTACGCCGAACGCTGCGCCTTCGGTGTTCGATGCCCGCCGTCCGGCATCGTCCCAGACTGCCTCGCACGCCGAGCCTGCGCGTCACGAGCCGGTTCGTGCCGAGGTGTCCCGTGAGGTCGGTTCCGCGACGGTGGTTCCCACCTTTCAGTCCAGCCAACCGGCCTATGGAACCGCTGTCCGGGCACCCGAATCCCGGTTTGAGCCGCGCCCGGAGCCGGTGATCCATGTCTCGGAGGAGCGCACGCTCGAACCGATCGTCGATCCCTGGGTCGAGGAATATGAATCCGCGCCGCGTAGCCGTACGCCTGCTGAAGCCGCCGCGCCTGTCGGTCAGGGCGATCTCTATATGGACCGTACCGCTGCCGAGCAGTCCGCTGGCCAGCAGGACGATGCCGACCGCGAAGTCCATGACGACCGCGACCATCGCAAATCCGGCTGGAGCCTCTTCGGTCGCAAGGGGCGGCAGACCCAGCCGACCTATCCGTCCCAGTCGCGGACCACAGAAATGCGCACGACCAGCCAGGTGCAACCGGCCCAGGAGCCGGTGCTCGGCGAGGCCGAGGATGATCTGGAAATCCCGTCCTTCCTGAGACGACTGGCGAATTAGGTTTCAGGCATCCGGTTTTCGGGAAGGGCGGTCCGACGGGGCCGCCCTTTTCGTTTGGCGATGAGGAGAGGTGGTCTGGTCGGCTCCGGTGCCGTATCCGCCGTCTCACCATCCCGGAGGCCCAATTCCGAAAACTGTCCCGCCCCACGCCGTGCGCGGGAGAGGGTTACCGAAACCGAAACAATCCGAAACCTGACTTTCATTTCGGGCTTGCGAGGTGGCGGCTAGAGCGTTCGTGGGGCGAGCTCCGCAAACCTGCGGCGGGTCGCAAGAACGCAAAGAGTATGAGTGTGTCGGTCAGAAACGACCATCGCCAGAAGACGACCGTCGCCCCTGCGATCATCGCGGGCGTGGGCGTGCATACGGGCGACCGGGTGCGACTGGCCGTGCGTCCGGCGCCGGCCGGAACCGGCATCGTCTTTGTGCGCACTGACATCAAGGATCGCGACAACCGCATCCCGGTCTCGGGCGAGGCGGTCGTCGACGCCCGGCTGAACACCATGATCGAGAACGCCGCGGGCGTTCGCCTGTCGACCATCGAGCATCTGATGGCGGCCTTCTCCGCCCTTGGTGTGTCCAACGCCGTGGTCGAGGTGGATGGGCCCGAGCTGCCGATCCTCGACGGGTCGGCCCTGCAGTTTGTTCAGCTGCTGGATCGTGCCGGCTTCCGCCGCCAGGAAGCCCCGGTCCGCTATATCGAAATCCTGGAGCCGATCCGGGTCGAGGACGGCGACAAGACCGCCGCCCTGCTGCCCTGCGACCGGTTTGAGATGCGGTTCGAGATCGATTTCGCCACGCCGGTTATCGGCAACCAGGTGGTGGATTTCGTCGTCGACGAGGAAACCTTCCGCACCGAGATCATGGCTGCCCGCACCTTCGGCTTCGCCCATGAGGTTGAGGCCCTGCGCCGCGCCGGTCTGGCCCGCGGCGGCAGCCTTGAGAATGCCGTGGTGATTGACGGGGACCAGATCCTGAACCCCGGCGGGCTGCGGATGGAGCGCGAGTTCGTCAAGCACAAGGCGCTGGACGCGATCGGCGACCTCTATGTGCTCGGCGCGCCCCTGCTGGGTCGCTATGAGGGCGTCAAGGCAGGCCATGCGATCAACAATCTGCTGGTCCGCGAACTGCTGGCCAATCCGCAGGCCTGGCGCGAAGTGACGCGCGTGCCGGATATGGCGATGGCGGGCTGACCGGCGCCTGATCAGCCCGGGCTGATCGCGCTCATCAGCCGGCCGAAGTCGGCTTCCCCATTCAGATAGGCCCGCCGGTTCGAATAGAACCGCGCCGCGTCCGTGCGCGTGTCGTCGCCGGTCCAGACGGCGTCGCCGACCCCGGCCTGCTCCAGTCGCCGCAGGACGTAGGCGGGCAGATCGAACAGGCGTTTGTCAGGCATCCGGCCCGGTGCAAAGAAGCCGGCGCTGCCGGGGTCGTGGTGGTCGAACCGCTCCTGGAAGTCGGCCCCGACCTCATAGGAGTCCCGGGCGATACAGGGGCCGACGACGGCGACCATGCGGCGCGGATCGGCTCCCAGCCCCTGCATGGCGGTGACGGTGGACTGGACGACGCCGTCCAGGGCCCCCTTCCAGCCGGCATGGGCGGCACCGACGACGCCGGCCTCGGGGTCGGCCAGAAGCACCGGGGCGCAATCGGCGGTCAGGACGGCGCAGATGACGCCAGTCGTGGCGGTGACCGTGGCGTCGCCCTCGGGCCTTTCGCCCTTCCAGCCGGCCCCGGCGACGCGGGCGATGGCGGAGTGGACCTGGTAACAGGCGGCCAGGTCTTCGGGGGTCCCGCCCAGATGTTCGGCGATCCGGCGGCGGTTCTCGGCCACGGCGGCGGGGTCATCGTTTGAACCGACGCCGGTGTTCAGCCCTTCATAGAGCCCGGTCGAAACGCCGCCCTGCCGTGTGAAAAAGCCGTGGCGAATGCCGGCACGGTCCAGCAGGGGGTGGGTGATGGGGGACAGGGTCACGGCTGTGCCTCGAAGCCCGGGACGACGAGGGAGTGCGGCGAGAAGATCGCACAGGCCTTGAACAGGCTTCCCATCTGGTCGTCGGCGGTCAGGCGGGCCAGCTGGCGGTCGATGACCGGGGCGGCGTCGGGACGCCCCGCCTTCAGCCGCTCGGCCCGGGCCCCGATCCCCAGCTGGTTCAGGAACCTGCCCTGAC
The DNA here is from genome assembly GCA_947501315.1 of Caulobacteraceae bacterium. Taxonomy (GTDB): domain Bacteria; phylum Pseudomonadota; class Alphaproteobacteria; order Caulobacterales; family Caulobacteraceae; genus Brevundimonas. The sequence goes on from CANMXH010000023.1 coordinate 15,394, forward strand.
CCAGGGTCCCGGTGACATCGGCACCGGCGTGGATGGCAGCTTCCAGCACCGAGGGGAAGTCGGCCCACTGGGTCAGGTCCACCTCGCCCGGCGTCTCCAGTGGATCGACCTTCTGGTGGCGACGCAGGCCCTGGAGGGTATCGCCGGCCTCGCGTCGGGCACGACCGTAATCGATCAACAAGGCGGCACCCCCGGCCTCCCGGATCAGGGCACCGACGTCGCGGCCGAAGGCGGCCTGCTGGTCGGACATCTCGAAGGTCTGGCCGGGTTCCATTTCGAATTCCGGGCGTTTGAAGCCGCCGCTGATCCGGACCAGTCCGAAGGTCAGCTCACCGTTATCGGTCACGCCCACGCGGCGCTCGGCCCAGCCGTCTTCGGTCTTCACGAACTGGCGGGCGGGCAGGCAGTCCAGCACTTCATTGGCGATCAGGATCACCGGGGCGTCGGTATCGATCCGGTCCAGCGAGGCGACCCAGCGCGGGTGGAGGTCGCTGTCGGCCAGCATCCGGCCCTGTGCCTCGCGCAGCGGCGGGCTGGGCTCGATCAGGATCAGGTCGACGGCGCGCAGAAACTCCGGGTCCAGACGGGCGGCGCGCAGGGCGTCGGCCAGCAGTGTCCCGTCGCCGGGCCCGACCTCGACCAGCCGCACCCGTTCCGGTGCGCCCAGCCGCCGCCATAGCTCGACCGCCCACAGGCCGATCAGCTCGCCGAACATCTGGCTGATCATCGGCGCGGTGATGAAGTCCCCGGTCGCGCCGATGGCGGGCCGGGTGGCGTAATAGCCGCCCTCCGGGTCGTGCAGGCAGCGCGTGACATAGTCGGCCACCGTCATCGGCCCGGTCAGGGCGATCTCACGCGCCAGACGGTCTTTCAGCAACATGGGTTCAGGCAGCGACCGGCGGCCGGCTCCACGCACGCCAGATCAGCCAGGCGCCGATGATCATCATCGGGATCGACAGCATCATGCCCATGGTCAGGCCGAGCGGCAGGTTTTCCATGCCAAAGTCCGGCTGGCGGAAATTCTCCAGCGTCGCGCGGGCGAGCCCGTATCCGAACAGGAAGAGGCCGGTGACATAGCCGGGCTTGGCCAGCAGGCGCCATTTGAACACCGCCAGCCACAGGATGACGAACAGGGCGATACCCTCGAGACCCGCTTCATAGAGCTGACTGGGGTGGCGCGGCACATCGCCGGCCGGGCAGAAGCCATACAGCTGTTCGATGCGGGCGTTGCAGAACCGGACCGCCCAAGGAACCGTTGTCTCACGGCCCCAGAGCTCGCCATTGATGAAATTGGCCACCCGGCCGAAAAACAGGCCGAAGGGCGCGGCCGCCAGCGCCATGTCGCCGATGCTCAGCGTGGCCAGCTTGTTGCGCCATGCGAAGATCACCACGGCCAGGGTCGTGCCGATCATGCCGCCGTGGAATGACATGCCTCCGTCCCACAGCCGGAACAGGGCCAGCCGGTCGCCCCAGCTTATGCCGCTGAACAGGGCACCGTAGAGTTCGGGCTTGTAGAACAGGGCGTAGCCGAACCGGCCGCCGAAGATGATGCCGAGCGTGATCCACAGGATCAGGTCGTCCAGCTGCACCGTCGAGAGCGGGGGCTTTCCCGGAGCCCAGATGGCCGTGTTCCTGATCAGCTTCGCCGCATACCACCAGCCCAGGACGATCCCCGCCACATAGGCGAGGGCGTACCAGCGGATATCCAGCGGGCCGATGCTGAACAGGACCGGATCGAATTCGGGAAAGGGCACGGGGACTCCTGACGGCGGTTCGCTGGCGGAGGTTTAGCAAGCGGTGCCGGGCGCGTCCCTGAAATTTCCGCAACACCTCCCCCCGCTGCCCCAATCACGCCATGGGTCGCATCGACAGCAAGGTTTCGTTCACCATATCGGGTGAACCTTTGTTAATGACGCTCGCTGTTTCGAGTCGGAGAATCCCATGCAGACCCGCAATCCCCTTCTCGACGAGTTCGCCAAGCTGACAACCGGGGCGATGGGCCTGGCCCAGGCCGCGGGGGAGGAGGCGAAGACCGCGTTTCGCGCCGGGACCGA
>CANMXH010000024.1 GCA_947501315.1 Caulobacteraceae bacterium
GAGGCGCAGATCGCCCAGATGCTGGCGCGCGCCGTATCGCTGGGCGCGCGCCGGCTCTGAGGCGTGGCGGTGGCCGTGCGGTCAGTAACCCTTGGGATTGGGTCCGAAGCGGTTTTCACCACGCTGGCTGTCGGCAAGACCGATCCAGAGCAGGAAGCCCAGATTGACCAGCGTCAGCAACCCGAAAAGACCCAGCACGGGTGCGATGAGCGCCAGGATGGCGGCCGGGTCCTCGCGTTCCAGTGCTGCAATATTGCCGATGGCCGCGAAGCCGATCATCCCGATAGCGGCGAATATGCCGACGATGCTGACCACCCAGGGCAGGGCGACCAGCCAGCCGCTCTGACCCATGTCGTGCAGGCGTTTTACGGCGATTGCCAGGTTCGGCCAGATCAGGGCCAGGGAAATCAGGCCGCCGATCAGGGGAAGCCAGCCCGAGACGACTCCGACGCCGAGGCAGATCAGCCAACCGATCCAGAAATGCGAGCGTCGTGTCCGGCCTTCGAACGAAAACAGCAGCTTCTGCCAGTCAAAGCTCTGAATTTGATGGGAATTTTCCGTCGTCATATCGCTCTCCCGTGCGTCGGACATTGCGTCCGTGCACGGGAGGATGACCGAACGCTGCTCGCCCCACAAGCGAAAGCCGACGCCGGCGGGCCTGCAGCACAGGGAGGAGGCGGATGGCGATTCATGAGGTGAGTTCCCCGCTTTCGCGGGGATGACAAGCCAGGAATGACCGGGCGGTGTGCGGGAGGGACGGATGAGTTTTCACGAGGTGCGGTTGCCCGCGCGGCTGGCGTTTGGATCGACCGGCGGGGTGGAGCGGCGGACGGAGATTGTGACGCTGGGCTCCGGGTTCGAGCGGCGGTCCACGCCCTGGGCACAGGGGCGGCGGCGCTATCTGATCGGGACGAATCTGCGGTCGCTGGACGACATGGCGGCGCTGACCGGGTTCTTCGAGGCTCGGAGGGGGCGGTTGTTCGGCTTCCGGTTCCGGGATTTCGCGGACTGCAAGTCCTGCGCGCCGGGGGCGGCGATCGGTCCGCTGGATCAGGTTCTGGGGGCGGGTGACGGGACGCGGACGGTGTTCTCCCTGATCAAACGCTACGGTGCCGGGATCGATGCGCCGGAGCGGCGGATCACCAAGCCGGTCGGGGGAACGGTGCGGATTGCGGTTGCAGGGGTCGAACTGCCGGTGTCGGGGTTCGTGATCGATACGACGACGGGCAAGGCCCGCCTGGCGGCCGCGCCCGGCAGGGGGGCTGTTGTGACGGCCGGGTTCGAATTCGACACCCCGGTGCGGTTCGACGCCGACCGGATCGAGGTCACGCTGGAGAGTTTCGACGCAGGACGGATGGCGGCCGTGCCGCTGATCGAGGTGCGGGTCTAGGCCATGAGAACCATACCGACCGAACTGGCCGCCCGCATCGAAAGCGGGGCGGCGATGCTTTGTCATGCCTGGGTGCTGCGACGGACCGACGGGCTGGAATTGGGGTTCACCGATCATGACCGGGACCTGACCATTGAGGGCGTGACCTGCCGGGCGGCGAGCGGCTGGTCGACGGGTGCGGCGGACAGCGCCGTGGGGCTGAGTGCCGGTTCGGCGGCGGTCGCAGGCGGGCTGGACGATGCCGCGATCACCGGGGCGGACATCGAGGCCGGCCTCTATGACGGGGCGTCGGTGGCGCTGTGGCGGGTGGACTGGGATCGCCCGGATCTGCGGGTCAGGCTGTGGACGGCGACGCTGGCCCGGATCCGGCGCGAGGGGGCCGGGTTCCGTGCGGAACTGGAAGGGCCGCTGGCGAAACTGGAGCGGGTCGTCGGCCGAACCTGTGGCCGGGGGTGCGATGCGATCCTCGGAGACCGGCGATGTGGCGTTGATCCGGACGCCTTTCCCGGCCTGACCTGTGACAAGCGCTGGGCGACCTGCGTCGGGACCTTTTCCAATGGCGCCAACTTCCAGGGCTTTCCGGATATTCCGGGCGACGACTTCCTGACCGCGACGCCGGTCGAGGGGGGACGCCATGACGGCGGGAGCCGGCGATGAGGGCCGCGATCGTGGCGGCGGCGCGCGGATGGCTGGGCACACCCTACCGGCATCAAGCGAGTGTGCGGGGCGAGGGGGCGGACTGTCTGGGTCTGATACGCGGGGTGTGGCGCGAGTTGATCGGCCCCGAGCCCGAGGCCCCGCCGCCCTACCGGCCCGACTGGGCCGAGGTCGGCGGCGAGGAGACCCTGCTGGCGGCGGCGCGGCGGTGGTTCAAGGAGATACCCGTGGAGGCGGCGTTTGCGGGTGACGTGCTGCTGTTCCGCATGGCTCCCGGATGTCCGGCCAAACATTGCGCGATCCTGAGCGACATGACCGGTGCCGAGCCGAGGATGATCCACGCCTACTGGGGGCGGTCGGTGGTGGAAAGCTGGATGGGCTCGTGGTGGCGTCGAAGGCTGGTCGCGGCCTTTCGCCTGCCCGGCGTTGAACCTGTGGGAGAGTTCTGACCATGGCGCAGATGATCCTGGGTACGGTCGGCCAGGCGATCGGAGGACCGGTCGGGGCCGTCATCGGGGCCAGCCTTGGACGGGTTGTCGACCAGGGGGTGATTTCCGCTCTTGAGCCCGCGCGGCAGCGGGGGCCGCGGCTGGAGACGCTGAAGGTGCAGGGCTCGGCGGAGGGCGCGCCCATGGCCTGTGTGTTCGGGCGTGCGCGGGTGACGGGCCAGGTGATCTGGGCCGCGCGCTTCCTCGAGGGGCGCCGGACCTCATCCGTCGGCAAGGGCGGACCGCGGACAGTGGAATACGACTATTCGTTGAGCTTCGCCGTGGCCCTGTGCGAGGGCGAGATCGACGGGATCGGCCGGGTCTGGGCGGACGGGCAGCCGATGGATCTTTCGGGCGTGACGATGCGGTTGCACAGGGGCGGTGCCGGGCAGACGCCGGATCCGCTGATCGAGGCCGTGGAGGGGACCGCACCGGCCTATCGGGGCACGGCCTATGTGGTGTTCGAGGACTTGCCGCTGGGGCCCTATGGCAACCGGCCGCCACAACTGGGGTTCGAGGTATTCCGTCGGGCGCGCGGGACGGCACCCCGGCTGGAAGACCGGCTGGAGGGGGTTTGTCTGATACCGGGGGCCGGAGAGTTCGTTCTCGCGACCGAAAGGATCATGCGGCGCGACGGCCTGACCCGCACCACAGCGGAAAATCTGCATACGGGTGAGGGGCGGACGGACCTGGCGGCCTCGCTGGATCAACTTCAGGCGCAGTGCCCGAACCTCAAGCGGGTCAGTCTGGTGGTCGGCTGGTTCGGCAATGATCTGCGGGCGGGGCATTGCACCATCCGGCCCGGGGTCGAGCGGATCGACAAGGCGACGGAGCCCCTGCGCTGGTCGGTGGCGGGACTGGGACGGACCGGGGCGCATCGGATCTCGCAGAGCGGCGGGGGTCCCGCCTATGGCGGAACGCCATCGGACGAGACCGTGCGTCAGGCCGTGGCAGAGCTGAAGTCGCGCGGGCTGGAGGTCACCCTCTACCCGTTCCTGTTCATGGATGTGCCGGCGGGGAACGGCTTGCCGGATCCGTACGGAGGGCCGGGCCAGGCGGCCTATCCCTGGCGGGGGCGCGTTACGGGTCCTGACGGCGAAGGCGCTGCGGCGAAGGTTGCTGCGATGTTCGGGACGGCCGGCGGCTGGGGGCTGCGGCGGTTCGCGCTGCATTATGCCGCCCTGGCGGCGGAAACAGGGGCTGACGGGCTGTTGATCGGCTCCGAGATGCGCGGGCTGACGATGATGCGGGATGCAGGCGGTGCGTTTCCTGCGGTGGCGGGGTTCCGGGCGCTGGCGGCGGACTGCCGGGCGGTCGTCGGGCCCGGGGTCTCGCTCAGCTATGCGGCGGACTGGTCAGAGTATGCGGGCGTGCGGCGCGGGGGCGAGGTGTTGTTCCACCTCGATCCGCTGTGGGCCGATCCGGATATCGACTACGTCGGGATCGACTGGTACCCGCCGCTGGGAGACTGGCGGGCGGGTGACGGGGGCCTGGACAGCGCCGCCTTCGCCGGGCCGGACGATCCCGCCTATCTGGCCATGCAGGTGGCGGGCGGCGAGGGGTATGACTGGTTCTACGCCACCGACGCGGACCGGTCGGCGCAGGTCCGGACCCCGATCGCGGACACGGCGCACGGCGAGGACCGGGTCTTCCGGATCAAGGACCTGAAGGGCTGGTGGGCCAATGTGCACCATGACCGGCCGGGGGGTCTGAGACGCGCGACGCCGACCGACTGGGTCGCCGGGATGAAGCCGGTCCGGTTGACGGAGTTCGGTTGCGCGGCCGTGGACCGGGGCGGCAATGCCCCGAACCTGTTCCAGGATCCAAAGAGCGCTGAAAATGCCCTGCCGCCGTTCTCGACCGGCGCGCGGGACGACCGGATGCAGCGACGGGCCCTGGAGGCGGTGCTGGGGCATTTTGCCGGGGCCGACAACAATCCGGTCTCGCCGGTCTATGGCAGGCCCATGGTCGAGGCGGCGGATGTCTGGTGCTGGGATGCGCGACCCTGGCCGGCGTTTCCCGCGCTGGCGGATGTCTGGGCTGATGCGGGCGCCTGGCGCACCGGCCACTGGCTGAACGGGCGACTGGCCGGCGAGACGCGCGACCTGATCGCAGCGGTCCTCGGGCGTGGCGGACTGGCCGAGGATGAGTTCGAAGTCTGTGCCACGGCGGATGCGGTGCAGGGCTACATCATCGACCGGCCCATGCGGACAAGGGATGCGCTTGAGCCGCTGCTGGCCGGCCTGGGCCTGATCGCGGCGGAACGGGACGGCCGGGTTGCGGTCATGGATGACGGCGCCACGACCAACGCTGTGCTGACGGCGGAGGCCATGGCCTTGCCGGATGAAGGCGAGAGCCTGAAGGCCGAGCGGGTCCTGGAGCTGAAGCCGGGTACGGCCCGGGTGCGCTATATTGACGGTGACGCGGGGTATCAGACGGGTGCGGCGGTCGTGCGGGCAGAGGGTGAGGGCGGCTGCGTCGACCTTGACCTGCCGGCCGTGTGTTCGGGTGCGCTGGCGCGGGCGGCTGCCGAGCGCGCCCTCGTGGCCGGGGGAAAGGACCGGCTGGTGGTGATGCCGGGCCCGTTGCAGGCCCTGGCGCTGGAGCCGGGCGATACGGTGACGGTCGAGGGTCGGAGCGGCGGTTGGCGGATCATGCGGCTGGACATGGATGAGGTGCCGTCGGCGGTGCTGGAGCCGGTTTCGGTGGTCCGGGTCGGCGAGGATCATGGACGGCCGGCCTCGGGCGAGGCGTCGCGCGTTTCCGGTGCGCCTTTCCTGCGGATCATGGAACTGCCGCCGCTGATCGGGGCCGAGGATGATGGTCGGCCGATTGTGGTCGTGGCGAGCGATCCCTGGCGGCCCATGCGTGTGTTCGCCGGGGTGGATGCAACGGCGCTGACGGTGCGGGGCGATGTCGCCCGGCCGGCAACCGTCGGAGTGCTGGTCGAGGCGCTGGGGGCCGGTGTGCGGCATCGTTGGGACACGGTGAATACCCTGCTGGTCCGGATCGAGGGGCGGGCACCGGAGAGCCGTTCGGACGCTGCGATATTCGCCGGTGGCAATGCTGTGGCGATCGAGACCGCTGCGGGTTGGGAGCTGGTGCAGTTCCGGTCGGCGACCCTGGTCGGTGACGGGGTCTGGCAGCTGACCGGCCTGTTGCGGGGGCAGCAGGGAACGGAGGCCCGGGGCGCGGCGAGTGGGTCGGTCGTGGTGGTCCTGGATCAGGCCCCGGCCCGGGCGGACTCGTCCCGGGCCGAGCGGGGCCTGCCGTTGATCTGGCGGGCCGGGCCCGCGGGCGGACCCGCCGGGGGAACAGGTGTGAGCGAGGTCGGGTTCACAGTCACCGGGCTGAATGAGCGGCCCTGGTCGCCGGCGCACCTGCGGGCGAGGGTGCGAGCGGACGGGGGCTTCGACCTCGGCTGGATCGCGCGGTCCCGGATTGACGGGGATCGCTGGGATGACGAGGCATTGGCGTCCGTGTCGCCGCGCTTTCGCATTCGGGTGCTGGACGGAGCGGACGAGAAACGGACGTTCGAGGTCGGGACGGACGCGGCCACCTATCCCGCCGCCGACCGGGCCGTGGACTTTCCGGCCGGACTGGACGCGGAGTCTCGCATAGCCCTGGCGCAATGGGGCGACGGCTACGGCTGGGGGCGTGAGGCGTCTGTTGCTCTCAGGGCCTGATTTGCGCATCGCCCTTTGCGCGGCGCACGCGATGCCCTAACTGACGATCTCGGCCTTTGATGGAGCGGTATTCGACGTGGCGGGCGATCCCTACAAGGAACTGGGCGTTTCGAGGGGCGCAAGCGCGGACGAAATCAAGAAGGCGTTCCGCAAGCTCGCCAAGGAACTGCATCCTGACAAGAACCCCGGCAATACGGTCGCCGACGAGCGGTTCAAGCGGATCACGGCCGCTTTCGACCTGCTGGGGGACAAGGACAAGCGGGCGAAATTCGACCGGGGCGAGATCGACGCGGACGGGCGTGAGCAGTTCCGCGGTTTCGGCGGCGGCGGCCCCGGCAGTGCGCGAGGCGGTTCGGGCGGGAATCCGTTCGGCCAGGGCGGTGCCCGGCAGCAGGGCTTCGAGAATATCGATCTGGACGAGCTGTTCGGCGGCATGTTCGGCGGCGGCGCGCGCCCGGGGGGTGCCCGGCCCGGGGGCTTTGCGGCGAAGGGGCAAGACGTCAAGGCGACGCTGGAAATCAGTCTGGAAGACTCGATCTCGGGTGCCACGCGACGCATCCAGTTTTCGGATGGGCGGATGCTGGATGTGGCGATCCCGAAGGGGGCCGGCGACGGCCAGACGATACGGCTCAAGGGCCAGGGCGCACCGGGCCGGGGTGGCCCCCCCGGCGACGCCCTGATAGAGTTGAAGTTGGCGAAACATCCAGTTTTCACCCAGGACGGCGCGGACCTGACGATGGATCAGCCCCTGGCGCTTTATGACGCGGTACTGGGCGGCAAGGTTCCGGTTCGCACGCCGGAGGGGACGGTCAGCATGACCATCCCGGCCGGTTCCAGCTCGGGCAAGGTGCTGAGGCTGAAGGGGCGGGGTGCGTTTGCCGACGGCAGGCGTGGCGACCTGCTGGCGAAACTCATGATCATCCTGCCGGAGGACAGCGCGGCGCTGGTGAAGCTGGCGCAGGGCGTGCGCGACAAGGGGCCGATAAGGCCGTTTCGCGACTGATGGCGAACCGGCCGACCCTGAAGCCGCAGCGTCCGTGGTTCTCCTCCGGGCCGACGGCGAAACGCCCGGGATGGTCGTCACAGGCGATCCCGCAGGATCTGCTGGGCCGCGGAATCCGCGCGCCGGAGGTGGTGGAGCGGTTCGCCTACGGGCTGAGACAGACGCAGGCGCTGCTGCAGGTCCCGACGGACTGGGTGCTGGTCTATGTGCCGGGGTCCGACACCGGCGCGGTCGAGGCCGCCATGTGGTCGATGCTGGGTGAGCGGCCGGTTCAGGTTCTGGCGTTCGAGAATTTCGGCAAGGTGTGGGCGACGGATGCGGTCGAGCATCTGAAACTGGCCCCCGAGGTGATCGCGGCCCCCTGGGGCGAATGGCCCGACACATCGGCGGTCGATCCGGCCAGGGATCTGGTGTTTCCCTGGAACGGGACGACGTCGGGCGTGCGCGCACCCAATGCGGACTTCATCGCGGACGACCGTGAGGGGATCGTGATCTGCGACGCGACCTCGGCGGCCTTTGCCATGCCCCTGCCCTGGCACAAGCTGGATGTGGTGACGTTCAGCTTCCAGAAGGCACTGGGCGGGGAGGCGGGTCTGGGCGTCGCTGCCCTGTCGCCGCGGGCCGTCGAGCGGCTGGACCGCTATGCGCCGCCACGGCCGGTGCCGAAGGTGCTGCGCCTGCGCGACGCCAAGGGGTTCGACCGGCTGCTGGCCACCGGGTCAATGCTGAACACCTTTTCGGTCTGGACGATCGAGGACTGGATCGATGCGGTCGAGTGGGGACTGTCGGTCGGCGGGCTGGAGACCCTGATCGCGCGGACCCATGCCAATGCTGCGGCGGTCGAGGCCTGGGTCGGTCGGACCGCCTGGATCGATTATCTCGCCGTGGACCCGGCGACCCGGTCCACGACGTCGGTGTGCCTCAGGATTGTCGATCCGCGCGTCACTGCCATGAATGATGAGGCGCGGCAGGCGCTGGTTCTGCGGATGAAGGCCCTGGTCGAAGGCGAGGGTGCGGCGTTCGATATCGAGGCCCACCGCAATGCGCCCGCCGGCCTGCGAATCTGGTGCGGCTGCACTATCGAGGTGGCTGACATAGAGGCGCTGACGCCCTGGCTGGACTGGGCCTTCGAGAGGGCGCTGGCGGAATAATCGTCCGGTGACGGGACACCCGCTGATTCCCCGGCTATAGGCTTCGCCCGCATTCCGAAATCCCGGACAGCGGAGAACAGTCTTGGCGAACGTTGCAGTGGTCGGTGCCCAGTGGGGCGACGAGGGCAAGGGCAAGATTGTCGACTGGCTGTCGAACCGGGCTGACATGGTCGTGCGGTTCCAGGGCGGGCACAACGCCGGCCATACGCTGGTGGTCGACGGCAAGGTGTACAAGCTTGCGCTGCTGCCCTCCGGCGTGGTGCAGGGCAAGCCGTCGATCATCGGCAATGGCGTGGTCGTCGATCCCTGGCATCTGGTCGGCGAGATCGAGAAGATCGAGGCCCAGGGAATCCGGATCAGTCCGGACGTGCTGATCGTGGCCGACAACGCCTGTCTGATCCTGCCCATCCATCCGGCGCTGGATGTGGCGCGGGAAGCCGCCGCCAGCGCCCCCGGCGCGCGGATCGGCACGACCGGACGCGGGATTGGTCCCGCCTATGAAGACAAGGTGGGGCGGCGGGCAATCCGGGTCTGCGATCTGGCGAATGAGGACGACCTGAGGGTCAAGATTGACCGGCTGCGTTCGCACCATGATCCGCTGCGCGCCGGCCTGGGGCTGGAGCCGATCGATCCCGAGGCTTTACTGGCCCAACTGCTTGAGATCGCGCCGAAGATCCTGCCGTATGTGCAGCCGGCCTGGCGGGTGCTGGAGCAGGCAAGACGGGACGGCAAGCGGGTGCTGTTCGAGGGGGCCCAGGGTGCCTTTCTGGACGTGGATCACGGCACCTATCCCTATGTCACCAGTTCGAACACCGTTGCCGGGCAGGCTGCGGCGGGCTCGGGAATCGGCCCGCGCGGCGTCGGCTATGTGCTGGGGATCGTCAAGGCCTACACCACGCGCGTCGGTGAGGGGCCGTTTGCCTGTGAGCTGAATGACGCGGTCGGAACCCATCTGGCGACCGTGGGACGCGAGGTCGGGGTCAATACAGGCCGGGCGCGGCGCTGCGGCTGGTTCGATGCGGTGCTGGTGCGCCAGTCGGTGGCCATCAACGGCATCAACGGCATCGCCCTGACCAAGCTGGACGTGCTGGACGGGTTGAAGACGCTGAAGATCTGTACCGGCTACCGGATTGAGGGACAGGTGCTGGACTATCTGCCGTCGAGCCTCAAGGCGCAGGCAGCCGCCGAGCCGGTCTTTGAGGAAATGGAAGGCTGGAGCGAAAGCACGGCAGGCGCGCGCAGTTTCCGCGACCTGAACGCCAATGCGGTCAAATATGTCCGCCGGATCGAAGAATTGATCGGGGCTCCGGTGGCGCTTTTGTCGACCAGCCCGGAGCGGGACGACACCATCATGATGCACGACCCGTTCCGCGGTTAGGCCTGACCGCCAAAGACGCGCCGATATCCTCGTTCAAGCCACCTTAACCGGCTTCGGTTAGGCTCATTTTCCGACATGGGATGAGGTGTGTCTTGTTTGCAGTTGATCGTCGTTTGCTGGCGAAGCTGGAACCCGTGGTCCAGCGGGTGCTGGTTGTTGACCCCAATCTTCATGCCGCACGCCTGCTGACCGAGATCATGAAGGGGCTGGGTTCGCGCGATGTCGTGGTTCAGCCGGATCAGGACCTGGCCCTGATGGCGGCGGAGGAAATGGAACCCGGTATCGTCTTTATCGAACGCAGCGGTGAGGGTCTGGACGGCGAAGCGCTGGCGAGGGCGCTACGACGCTCGCACCTGGAATGCCGACGCGCCGCGATTATCATGGTTACAGCCGATGCCACCGAGCGCGCGATCCGGGGTGCCCGGGATTCGGGGGTGCATGAGTTTCTGCGCAAGCCATTCACCAGCACGGATTTGTTCAAGCGGGTTTCGAACGTGGCGCTCAAGCCGCGCGGCTGGGTCGAGGCGATGGGCTATGTTGGCCCCGACCGGCGACGGTTCAACTCCGGCGAGTTCTCAGGCAAGCGAAAGCGCAAGGCCGATCGGTCCGAGATGGACCTGGCAGGACAGGCCGATGTCAAGGATCAGGCCATGCGGATTCTGGCGACGGCGCTGGACCGGTTCGACAGCGATCCGGTGCAGGCGGCTCGCGCAATCCGCGAGCAGGCGGCAACGCTGAAAGCGCTGGCTCTCAAGCCGTCGGACCCGTGCCTGGCCGTGGCGGTCGGTGCCCTGGAAGTGTCGATGGCGGGTGCGCCCCTCACAAAGGCGGCCCTGGCTGCTCCGATTGAAGCCCTTCTGGCCATGCACAAGGCCGGGCACCTCGCCAGGACGGGCTGAAGCGGCTAGCGAAGAAGCCCGGCGAAGGCGTCAAGAACCCGGGGCCAGGATGCGGACGTCGGGTCAATGAGCTCGAAATGGCCGGCCCCTTCGAGCACGACCGAGCCGGCGCGATCGCCCCGTTGGGCGGCCGCAGCGGCGTAGTCCCGGCCGAAGCGGGGCGGAACGATCGCATCCAGTGCGCCGGAGATCACCACCTGACGATCGCCCAGCGGCAGCAGGACGGGTGGGGAGGTGTCCGCGAGGACGTTCCGGCCTCCGGGCTCTTGAACCCCTACAAGATCATCGATGGTTGAAGGACCCCCGCAGGCATCGGGCCCCGTCTGCCGGTAGGCGTCGAGGTCGGCGATCCCCGCGAGGGACACGACACCCCGGATCGGCAATGGGCGCGCCGTGCGCAGGGGGCTTTCCGCCGGCAGGCGATCCCGCGCGGCCGCCCAGAGCGCCAGATGGCCGCCGGCGGAATGGCCCGCGAGGGCGACCCGGCGCAGGTCTAGGCTGTGCGGTGCGGCGATCGTGCGCAGATGGTCGACGCCCGCAGCAATATCCCGGAAGGTGCCCGGATAGCCGCCACCGGGGTGACCGATGCGACGGTATTCGAGATTCCAGACCGCATAGCCGCGGTCGCGCAGGTCGGCGGCCATATAGTCCATCAGTTCGAGGCCCGGCAGGTCGGCGCGCCAGCAGCCGCCGTGGATCAGGACAATGACGGGATGAGGCCCCTGTCGGCGCGGCAGCCAGAGTTCGCCGAACTGGAGGGCGTCCGGGCCGTAGGCGATGCGTTCGTCGGCGGCGGTGCGGGGGCCGGCCAGTAACTGGCTGAAGGTGATGGGCGCGCGGGTTTCGACAGGGGCGATCAGCGCCGGCGAGGGCGCGCAGGCAGTGGATGCCAGAAGGCCGGCAAGGACGGCAGTCATCAGGCGCATCGAGCGGTCCTGTCGAAGTCACCGTTTCACCGGCGCGGCGGCTCACTGTAGAGAGCAGGGGCCGTTCGGCAACCGGAGCCCGAGAGAATGACGACCCGACAGGACTGTGTCGAACTGGATGCCGTTGATCCTCTTGGCGCGGCGCGGGAACGGTTCAGCCTGCCGGAAGGGGTGATCTATCTGGACGGCAATTCGCTCGGGGCCTTGCCGGTCGCGGCGGCCCGGGCCGTTGGCGATGCCGTCAAGCGGCAGTGGGGCGAAGACCTGATCGCCAGCTGGAACAAGCATGGATGGATCGGCCTGCCGCAAAAGGTCGGAGGCAGGATCGCGCAGCTGATCGGTGCCGGGGCGGACGAGGTGGTGGTGGCGGACTCCGTGTCCGTGAACCTGTTCAAGCTGGCTGCAGCGGCGGTGGGCGCCCGGGGCGGGCGGCAGGTGGTGCTGACCGAAGGCGGAGACTTTCCGACGGATCTCTACATCCTGCAGGGCCTCGCCGGGATGATGCCGGAGGTCGAGTTGAGGGTGGTTGAGCCGGGTGGAATCGAAGGGGCCCTTGACGACCGGGTGGCCGTGGTCCTGCTGAGCCATGTTCACTATCGCAGCGGCGCAGTGCGCGACATGGCGGGATTGAGCGCGGCAATCAGGGCCGCCGGCGCGATGAGCCTCTGGGATCTGAGCCACAGCGCGGGCGTTCTGGACGTCGATCTGAACCGCGCCGGGGCCGATCTCGCAGCCGGTTGCGGCTACAAATATCTCAGCGGCGGTCCGGGGGCACCGGCGTATCTGTTTGTGGCGAGGCGGCATCAGGCGGCGCTGCGCAATCCCCTGTCAGGCTGGATGGGTCATGCGCGGCCGTTCGATTTTGTGGATGACTATGCACCCGCACCGGGGATCGACCGCTGGCTCTGCGGGACGCCGCCGATCCTGAGCCTGACCGCGCTCGACGCTGCGCTGGATGCCTTCAGCGGCGTGGAGATGGCGGCGGTCCGGGCCAAGGCGGGGGCGCTGGGCGATCTGTTCATCGAACGTGTCGAGGCGCGATGCGCCGGCAAGGGTCTGGCGCTGGCCAGTCCACGAGACGCGACGGCGAGAGGGGGGCAGGTCTCGTTCCGGCATCCGCAGGGGTGGGCGGTGATGCAAAATCTCATCGCGCGCGGGGTCATCGGCGATTTCCGCAGTCCGGACGTGATCCGGTTCGGCTTCGCGCCGCTCTATGTGCGGCGGGTCGACGTGTGGGATGCGGTCGAGGTGCTGGGCGAGGTTCTGGATGCCGAAAGCTGGCGGGACCCGCGCTATCAGACCGTTTCGGCGGTGACCTGAGTCCGGGCGATCCGTCGGGATCGCCCGGACCGGGGATCAGGCGTCGACCAGGTTCCGCTCTTCTGCCGCAGCCCGCATGGCCTTTTGCAGTTTCTCGAAGGCGCGGACCTCGATCTGGCGGACGCGTTCGCGCGACACGCCGTACTGGCCGGCCAGTTCCTCAAGCGTGACGGGATCGTCCTTGAGGCGACGCTCCGTGAGGATGTGCTTTTCGCGGTCCGTCAGCTCTTCCATGGCTTCCTGAAGCAGGCCCATGCGGATCGACTTTTCCTCGCTTTCGGCCAGATGGGTCTCCTGGGAGACCGCCGTATCGTCGGCCAGCCAGTCCTGCCACTCGCTCTCGCCGTCCGAACGGATGGGGGCGTTCAGGGAGGCGTCGCCGCCGAGGCGGCGGTTCATATTGGTGACCTCCTCCTCCGACACGCCCAGTTTGGTGGCGATGGCCGAGAGATGTTCGGGCCGCAGGTCGCCTTCCTCGAAGGCCGAGATCTGGCTCTTGGCCTTGCGGAGGTTGAAGAACAGCTTCTTCTGCGCGGCGGTCGTGCCCATCTTCACGAGCGACCAGCTACGCAGGATGTATTCCTGGATCGAGGCGCGGATCCACCACATGGCGTAGGTCGCCAGGCGGAAGCCCTTGTCGGGATCGAATTTCTTGACAGCCTGCATGAGGCCGACGTTGCCCTCGGAAATCACTTCGCCGATCGGCAGGCCGTAGCCGCGATAGCCCATGGCGATCTTTGCCACGAGGCGCAGGTGCGAGGTGACGAGGCGATGCGCGGCCTCGGGGTCCTGGTGCTCGGTCCAGCGTTTGGCGAGCATGAATTCTTCGTCTTTCGCAAGCATGGGAAACTTGCGGATTTCCGTCAGGTATCGCGACAGCCCCTGTTCAGGCGACATAACCGCGAGTGATCTAGCAACAGCCATTTGGTCCCTCCGACCGTGTAAACGAGCGGGTCCTTCGGAAGCGGCCACCCAATGTGCACCGCCGCCTCACCCCTCAACGGATGACATAGGGTCGGGTTTCCCCACTTGTCAGTGGCGGATGGTCACACGAAAGCGTGACCGTTGCCCCGGCGCCACGACACCAGATACTGACTCCTTACCGAATAGTCAGTCCTTAATCAAGACGGACCCTGTTTCTACAGTCCGGCCAGGCCCTCTTCGAGCAAGCGCATGTCTTCCGGCGGGGCAGTCTCGAACCGCAGCGTTTCACACGTCACCGGGTGCACGAAGCCCAGGATCGCGGCGTGAAGCGCCTGCCGGTCGAGACCCGCCGCGGCGATGGCTTCGCGCACGGATTGCGCGGGGCTGCCCGTGCCATAGACCGGGTCGCCCAGCAGCGGCGAACCCTTCGAGGCCATGTGAACCCGGATCTGGTGGGTACGGCCGGTGTGCAGGGTGCAGGCAACGCGGGCGGCGAGCGGCGGAGCGGCCGGACGGCTGCCTTTTTTCGGTGCCGCGCCGAACAGGGCGTCGACGACATAGTCGGTGATGGCTTCGCGTCCGCCGACCCGAAGCACCGCCATCTTCTTGCGGTCGCCGGTGGAGCGGCCGAGGTTGGAGATGATGCGGCCCCTTTCCGGCTGGGGCGCGCCGCGGACCAGGGCGATATAGGTCCGCTCGATGTCGTGGGTGGCGAACAGGGCCGAGAGGCCGGCGTGGGCCGCGTCGGACTTGGCCGCGACCATGACGCCTGAGGTGTGTTTGTCGAGCCGGTGGACAATGCCGGGACGGGCGACGCCGCCGATGCCGGACAAGGAGGCGGCGCAATGGTGCAGCAGGGCATTGACCAGGGTGCCGGTCTCGCTGCCCGGTGCGGGATGCACGGCCATGCCGGCCGGCTTGTCGATCACGATCAGATGGGCGTCCTCGAACAGGACGGTGAGGGGGATGTCCTCAGGCTGGGGGATGGCGGAGATGACTGCTGGCAGGGCGACGGCATAGAGGCCGGGCAGGGCCTTGGCCGAGGCGGTCGAGACGGGCTGGCCATCGCGGGTCACGACGCCCTCGGCCAGCAAAGCCTGGACGCGGGCGCGCGACAGGGACGGGAAAAGGTCCGACAGGGCCTTGTCCAGCCGGGCACCGCCGGTCTCGAGACGGGCCTCCAGAATCGGTGGGACGTCTTCGTCGACGGCGAAATCTTCGATCAGGGGGTCGTCGGACACGGGGGGCTCCGCCGTCCGGGTCGGGCGGCAGGGCGGTCTAGCACGGGGTGAGCGCCTGCGGGTAATGCGCGAGCTTGGCGGAACGCCCAAGCTGGGCCATGGTCAAACCACGATGCAGGAGATGAGCCAGCCATGAGACTTTTGCTTCTTGCGGCCGCCGGCGGCGCGGCTCTCGCCGTCGCCAGCTGCGCCACCATGTCCAAGGACCAGTGCCTGGCCGGGGCCTGGGGGGAGGTCGGCTATCGGGACGGCTCTGAAGGCAGGCCGATGAGCGTACTGGCGGACCATGAGAGCGCCTGCGCCGAATATGGCGTGGCCCCGGATCCGGTGGCCTATCGCTCGGCCCGGGCGGACGGGCTGAACGGCTATTGCCGTTGGGAGCGCGGCTTCGAGGAGGGACGCACCGGGGACACCTATCACGGGGTCTGCACACCCTCGCAGGAGGACGAATTCCTGCCCGCCTATCGCGACGGTCAGATCGTATATGCGGCTGAGCAGGCGCTGAGCAGCGCCCGCAGCAGTGTGTCCAGCCTCGGCTCCCGGCTCGAGGAGCTGGACGACAAGATCAGGGCCAAACAGGCCGAAGCGCGCGCTGAAGGCCTGACCGACGAACAGCGCGGCGCAATCCGCGACCGGATTCAGGAAATCCGTCGCGAGCGCGCGGACACCGAACGCGACTGGCGCCGGGCGCAGGATGCGGTCGATGAAGCCGAATTCGGCGTGCGCGATGTTCGTCGCCGGTTTCAGGGGCAGTACGGCGGCTGGTAAGGACCGGACCCCGACGGCTTCAGGCGGCCTTGGTGGCCGAGGCACCGAAATGCGGGTTCAGCTCGCCGCTGGCATAGCGTTTGGCCATCTGAGCGGTGGAGAGCGGCCGGATTTTTGAGGCCTGGCCCTCGCAGCCGAACTCCTGGAAGCGCTGCTGGCAGACCTTGCGCATCGCCTCCTTGGCGGGCTTCAGCCAGGCGCGCGGATCGAACTCGCCCGGCTTTTCCGCCAGCAGTTTGCGCACCGCGCCGGTCATGGCCATGCGGTTGTCGGTGTCGATGTTGATCTTGCGCACACCGTGTTTGATGCCGCGCTGGATTTCCTCGACCGGCACGCCCCAGGTCTGGGGCATCTGGCCGCCATAGGCGTTGATGATGTCCTGCAGGTCCTGCGGCACCGAGGACGAGCCGTGCATCACCAGATGGGTGTCCGGCAGACGGCGGTGGATTTCCTCGATCACATTCATGGCCAGGACGGCACCGTCCGGCTTGCGGCTGAATTTGTAGGCCCCGTGGCTGGTGCCCATGGCGATGGCCAGGGCGTCGACCTGGGTCTCGCGCACGAAGTCCACGGCCTGGTCCGGGTCGGTCAGCAGGGCGGAGTGGTCCAGCTTGCCCTCGAAGCCGTGGCCGTCCTCGGCCTCGCCCATGCCGGTTTCCAGCGAGCCCAGAACGCCCAGTTCGCCCTCGACCGAGACGCCGCAGGCGTGGGCCATCTGGACCACGCGGCGGGTGACGTCGACGTTGTATTCGTAGCTGGCGGGGGTCTTGGCATCCTCCTCCAGCGAGCCGTCCATCATGACGGAGGTGAAGCCGTACTGGATGGCGGTGGCGCAGGTGGCGGGGCCGTTGCCGTGGTCCTGGTGCATGCAGACCGGGATGTGTGGATACAGTTCGGCCAGGGCGTCGATCAGCTTGGCCAGGACTATGTCATTGGCGTAGCTGCGCGCGCCGCGGCTGGCCTGGATGATGACCGGGGCGTTGACCGCCTCGGCGGCCTCCATGATGGCCAGGCCCTGTTCCATGTTGTTGATGTTGTAGGCGGGCAGGCCGTAGTCGTTCTCCGCTGCATGATCGAGCAGCTGTCGCAGCGTGATGCGCGCCATGGGGTGTCTCCTGGGACCGTCTGTTTTGCCGGTGGTCTAGCGTCACAGGCGCGCGAAGTCACGCATTGTTACAGGGCGTCCTGCCCCCTGGAGGGTGTAGGTCAGGCCCGCAGGGCCTCGACGCCGGGCAGGGGTTTGCCCTCCATCCATTCCAGGAAGGCCCCGCCGGCGGTGGAGACGAAGGTCATGTCGTCGGCCACGCCCGCGTGGTGCAGGGCCGCGACCGTGTCGCCGCCGCCGCCGACTGCGACGAGATGTCCGCCCCGGGTGCGCGCCGCCACATGGTGGGCAACCGCGACTGTTGCGGCGTCAAAGGGCGGGACCTCGAACACACCTAGCGGGCCGTTCCAGATCAGGGTCTTCGAGGCGTCGATGGCGGCGGTCAGGCGGGCGACCGTGGCCGGGCCGGCGTCGAGGATCTTGTCATCGGCCGACAGCGGCTGGCC
>CANMXH010000025.1 GCA_947501315.1 Caulobacteraceae bacterium
GGGCCGGTCCCGCAGCTCGGGCCGGTCACGCTTTTCGACCGATGCGTAGAAGGCGTCGCAGTCCAGATGGGCGATGGTCAGCTGGTCCAGCTCGTCGTGGCGTACAATCCGTCGCGAGCCGCAGGCCGGGCACCGCTCGACGCTTCGGTCGCCGGCACGGAGGCAGTCACGGCAGATAGCGCGGATGGTCACTGGAGTTCCAAGGCTGGCTTCATCCCAGCTTAAGACCCGTCGGGTCAATGTGCACCAGGAAGGTGCCAAGCCTCCGTGCAGCCGCACCGGGAGACGATCAGGCCAGGGTAATGATGTCCAAGAAAGTCCTCATCGTCGAGGATAACGAGCTGAACATGAAGCTCTTTCATGATCTGCTTGACTCGCAGGGCTACGAAACGCTGCAGACCCGCGAGGGCTTGCAGGCTCTTGCGCTCGCGCGGCTCCACAAGCCTGACCTGATCCTGATGGACATCCAGTTGCCCGAGATCAGTGGTCTGGAAGTCACGAAATGGCTTAAGGACGACGAGGAGCTGAGCCATATCCCTGTCGTCGCCGTCACCGCCTTCGCCATGAAGGGCGACGAGGAGCGGATCCGCAGCGGGGGGTGTGAGGCCTACATCTCAAAGCCCATCTCGGTAATGCATTTCCTCGACGTCGTGCGGGAACATCTGGGGTAGGGACCTAATGACCGCTCGTATTCTTGTCGTTGACGACGTCGAAGCGAACGTCCGCCTGCTCGAGGCCAAGCTGACGCTCGAGTACTATGAAGTGCTGACCGCCGGCGACGGCTCCAGGGCCCTGCAGGTCGCTCAAGACGAGCGCCCCGACATCATTCTGCTCGACGTCATGATGCCGGGTATGGACGGGTTCGAGACCTGCCGTCGGCTTAAGGCTGATCCGGTCACGCGTCACATTCCGGTCGTGCTGGTGACGGCACTCGACGGGCGTGAGGACAAGCTGAAGGGCCTCGATGCCGGGGCTGACGACTTCGTGACCAAGCCGATTGACGACGTCATACTGTTCGCCCGGGTGCGCTCCCTGCTGCGGCTGAAGTCTGTGATGGACGAGTTGCGCGAGCGCGAGGAAAGTGGGCGTCGGCTCGGCGTCGATACCGACGGAGCCGGACGCCTGCGCGGCTCGGGCGGACGTATTCTGATAGTGGACGACAATGCGCGTCAGGCGCAGAAGATGGTCGATCATCTGTCGGGCGAGCATCGACCGATGGTCGAGAGCGACCCTGCGGCGGCCCTGATCGCCGCGCGCGGGCCCGTCGATCTCATGATCGTGAACATCTCCAGCGCTGAGTTTGACGGCCTGCGTCTTGTGGCCCAAATGCGATCGACCGACAGGGTACGACGAATTCCGATCCTCGCCGTGGTGGACCCGGCAGATCGCAGCCGGCTGCTGAAGGCACTGGAGCTGGGCGTCAACGATATCCTGCTGCGCCCGGTTGACTCAGAGGAACTCGAGGCGCGTGCCCGGACCCAGATCAAGCGAAAGCGTTACGCAGACTTTCTCAAGCAGAAACTCGACTACAGCCTGGAGATGGCCGTTACCGATGCCCTGACCGGCCTGCATAACCGTCGCTATATGGCGGGACAGCTTCAGGCTCTGATGAGCCGGGCCGGGCATGGTGGGGATCCGGTTGCTGTACTGGTCCTGGATATCGATCATTTCAAACTGGTCAATGACGGGTTCGGTCACGACGCCGGGGATGAGGTGCTGCGGGAGTTTGCGGTGCGGCTGGCAACCAATGTCCGCGCCATAGACCTGCCCTGTCGTCTCGGCGGTGAAGAGTTTGTCGTGGTCATGCCCGGTGCAAGCCTGGAAGATGCGGTCCAGGTCGCAGACCGGATCCGGCGCGACGTCGGGGCCCAGCCGTTCCCGATCATGGGGGGCACCGAGGCCCTGACCGTTACCGTCTCGGTGGGCGTCGCCGCCAGTACCGGACCCGCCGATACGCCGGACGCCCTGCTCAAGCGGGCCGACGAAGGCGTCTATGAGGCCAAGGCTCGCGGTCGGAACCAGGTCATCGCCAGGGCCGCCTGAGGCTTGCTACCGGCTCATCCATGGCTTGGATTTGCCGGTCGCGATGCGGGCCGCCTGTTCACGCTGGAAACGGCCGCCGCGCGGCGGCTTTTCCCGAGCGGCGATGGCTTCCTGCTTGAGACGGAGCGCCCGGTGAACCGGGCTTTCGGGCGGGGTCGGCGGGCCGTCGGTCGGGTCACTCATCCCGACAGGCTAGCACGCCCGCAAGGCGGCTGCCCGGGCAAAGGGCGGCTTCAGGCGATCTGGTCCGACAGTGCCTTCAAGTCGCGTTCGATCTCGCCGAAGGTTGCCGAGCCATAGCCGTCGGGATCGCCGGGACGTTCGCGGTAGGCTGCTGCCGCCGCGGTCATGGTCGCCTTCAGTTCATCGAGCGACCTGGCCCTGCCGGCGACAGCCAGGGCGATGCCATAGGCCTTAAAGACATCAAGACCGACGTTGTGCCCGTCGGGACCGGTCCAGTAGCTGGAACCCAGCCGTTTGTTGGCGTCTGCGAGCTGCCGGGCCAGAATGACGATGATCCGGCCGCGGTGGTGGCGAAGCGGTCCGTGCCAAGGCTCTGACCCCAGGGCGGAGGCGGCACTCCGGATTGCGGACATCAGCTGAGAGGAGGCTTGTGGCGGGCAGGCCGCCATCGCCTCCTCGAAAGATTCATCCGCGGCGGTTCGCGAGCTCCGTTGCCCGGCGGTGCGGCGTGCGGTCTGGGCCTTCAACCAGTTCAACATGGACGGAGCCGTCAGCAGGCCATCTGTCGGCCCGTGAAGGACTATGGCGGTCCTGCGTGCCGGCGTCAGCCGGAATCTCCGATCCCGCGAAGCGGCCCTGAGGCCCCAAAGCAAAACGCCCGACCTTTCGGCCGGGCGTTTCAAAAAACAGACTGTGGCGAGATCTTACTTGATCTTGCCTTCCTTGAACTCGACGTGCTTGCGGACGACCGGATCGTACTTCTTGACGACCATCTTCTCGGTCATGGTCCGGGCGTTCTTCTTGGTCACATAGAAGAAGCCGGTGTCGGCAGTCGAGTTCAGGCGGATCTTGATTGAAGCCGGCTTGGCCATCGGAATTACCTTTGCGACGGCGAAAGCCGCTGAAATGAGAGGCGCGGAACATACTCAGGCGCGCTTCAAAGTCAACGCCGGTCAGACAGGCCGCCATTCCCTGACCGGGCGTACCGTTGCGCAGGCGGGGGACCCGTCCCGGGCTGGTCCCGGCAGATGCACTTCCAGCCGTGCGCCCGGGACCAGCAGCGCCGCAGGAATAGTGTGGATGTCGACCTTGGCGCGCCGGCTCCAGGCGCTGGCGTGATCGCCCGCCGAGGTGCCGATGCGGATATAGACAAAGCGTCGCTGCGGTCCTTCCCGACGCACGAAGGGGCCGGTCATTCGGCCGTCCGGATGCAGGGTAACAGGGAGTTCGAAGGCGAGCGGTCCGTCGCCCGCGGTGCGGGGCTCGAACGGCATGTCGTCCTTCTGCAGGCTGTAGCGCACGCCCGGGACGGGGTCGTCGATGATGAGGCGAAGCGTCACGGTTGCAGCCATGGCGACAGATTAGGCAAGGCCGGGTCTTCGGGCTAGGCTGGCACCATGAAACAGATCGCCGTTCTCGCCGCCGCCGTTCTTGCCCTGTCCGCCTGTGCCACCGTCCCGGCACCGGCACCGCAGCAGGAGGCCTTCATGGCCAGCCTGAACGCCCTGTGTGGCCAACGCTTCCTCGGGCGGGTGGTGACGACCGACGCCGCCGATGCCGATTTCGCCGCCGCGCGCCTGGTCATGCATGTGCGCGACTGTTCGGCTGACGAGGTTCGCATTCCTTTCTGGGTCGGGGAGGACAGGTCGCGCACCTGGGTCATCAGCCGCAATGAGGATGGCGGGCTGACGCTGAAGCACGACCATCGCGACCCGCAGGGTAATCCCGACGGCCTGCACTGGTATGGAGGCGATACGACCTCGGCCGGGACGGCGAACCGTCAGGCGTTCCCGGTCGACGATTTCTCGATCGAACTGTTCACCGCCGGAAACGCCTCGGTCTCGACCACCAACGTCTGGGCAGTCGAGGTGCATCCTGGTCGGGTCTACGCCTATGAGCTCCGCCGCCCGAACCGCTATCTGCGGGTCGAGTTCGACCTGACCCGGCCGCTCACTCAGGCGGAGTAGACCGGGCGGCGGCTTCGAACACGCCACAGGCGATGCGGGCGCCGGCACCGCCTATGGGCTGGCTTATATGGTCGTCAGCATTGGCGTGGACCAGGAAGGACAGGCCGTCGCTGTCCAGCAGATCCATGCCGCGCATCCCGAGGCCCGACCCTGCCAGATAAACCTCGGCATTGGCTGCGCCGTCGGCACCTGCCCAGATGTTCTGGAGGTCGCCGAGGTCGGGGCCACCGGCGGCATTCAGGAGGCCGTGCGGCCGGGCTTCGGCGTGGTTCACATGGGCTCCAGCGGAGGTGAACCCGGGCGTATCGCAGCGGCCCACGGAGTGAAGATGGACGCCGTGCCAGCCTGCGGGCCAGCCCCGGCCCTCCACCCTGAGCAGAATGCCCAACGGGCCGCGATAGGCTGTAACGATCCCGGCATCCGATCCGTCGGTCGCCTTCAGCGCCGCGGTGGCCACGGGCTCCGGAAGGGTCGTGGAAGGGGGCGGCGTCTGCGCCTGTGCCGTCGTGCATGCGACGGCAAGAGGGAAGGCGAGGCAGGCGAGGAAACGGCTCGGGCGCATGTTGTGATATCCTTATTTCGGTAGAGGGATTCCGGGGGGGCTTTTCTTTGCCTCCGACGTCCCCCGATGCTAGAAAACGCGTTCGCGGATCACGTTCCGATTCCGGCCATTTAAAGCCTGATTTCCTTGACTGACGACAGCCATAACGACGCGCTTCCCCCGATCCCGGGCGGCGGCGGCGGCGACATCTCCACCATCACGATCGAGGACGAGCTGAGGCGCTCGTATCTCGACTACGCCATGAGCGTGATCGTGTCCCGGGCCTTGCCGGACGCGCGCGACGGGCTGAAGCCGGTGCATCGTCGCATCCTCTACTCGATGCATGACCTGAAGATGACGCCGGATCGCGCCTATTCCAAATGTGCGCGGGTCGTGGGCGATGTGCTGGGCCGGTTCCACCCTCACGGCGACGCATCGGTCTATATGGCTCTGGTGCGCATGGCCCAGCCCTTCTCGATGGGGCTGATGCTGGTCGACGGCCAGGGCAATTTCGGCTCGGTCGACGGGGATATGCCGGCCTCGATGCGATACACCGAGGCCCGTATGGCCCCCGCTGCCTCGGCCCTGCTGACCGATATCGACAAGGACACCGTCGATTTCCAGCCGAACTATGACGAGAAGGAGCTGGAGCCCGTCGTCCTTCCGGCGCGGATCCCGAACCTGCTGGTCAACGGCGCGGGCGGCATTGCCGTCGGCATGGCCACCAACATCCCGCCCCATAACCTCGGCGAGATTATCGATGCCTGTGTCGCCCTGCTGGACGACCCGAACATCAGCGATGACGCCCTGCTGGACATCGTTCCCGGTCCCGATTTTCCGACCGGTGGCGAGATCATGGGCCGCACGGCACCCCGCAACGCCCTGCGCGACGGTCGCGGGTCGGTCATCGTACGCGGCGTGGCCACGATCGAGACGATCCGCAAGGATCGCGAGGCGATCGTCGTCACCCAGCTACCCTATCAGGTGAACAAACAGACCCTGATCGAACGCATTGTCGAAATGGTGCGCGAGAAGCGGATCGAGGGGATTTCCGACGTCCGCGACGAATCTGACCGCGACGGCATGCGGATGGTGATCGAGCTGAAGCGCGACGCCTCGGCAGATGTGGTGCTGAACCAGCTGTGGCGGTTCACCGCCATGCAGAGCTCGTTCGGCGTCAACATGCTGGCCCTCAATCACGGCCGCCCGATCCAGATGGGCCTCCGCCAGCTGCTCGAGGCCTTCCTCGAGTTCCGTGAGGAAGTGGTCGTACGCCGCATCAAATTCGAACTGGCCAAGGCCCGCGACCGCGGCCATGTGCTCGTCGGCCTCGCTGTGGCCGTGGCCAATATCGACGAGGTCATCCACATCATCCGCAGCTCGGCCGATCCGGCCGAGGCGCGCGAGCGGCTGCAGGCCAAGAGCTGGCCCGTCGGCGACATGATCGCCCTGATCGAGCTTATTGCGGATCCGCGCTCCATGCTGGTCGATGGCGACAAGCTGAACCTGACCGACGAACAGGCCCGCGCCATCCTCGGCCTGACGCTGAGCCGCCTGACCGGCCTCGGCCGCGACGACATCTTCGGCGAGGCCCGCGGTCTGGCCGACACCATCCAGGGCCATCTGACCCTGCTCAGTGACCGCGCCAATATCCTGGCCGTGATCCGCGAGGACCTGCTGGTCGTCCGCGGGGAGTTTGCCGTACCGCGCCGGACCCTGATCGGCGAGGGCGACTATGAGCTGGAAGACGAAGACCTGATCCCGCGCGAGGACATGGTCGTCACCGTCACCCATGGCGGCTACGTCAAGCGCGTGGCGCTGAACGCCTACCGGACCCAGCATCGCGGCGGCAAGGGCCGATCGGGCGTGGCGATGAAGGAGGATGATGCTGTCGTCGGCGTCTTCTCGGCCTCGACCCATACGCCGGTGCTGTTCTTCGCCACCAACGGCAAGGCCTACAAGCTCAAGACCTGGCGTCTGCCGCTGGGCAATCCGCAGTCGCGCGGCAAGGCCTTCGTCAATCTGCTGCCGATCGAGCCGGGCGACAGCATCATGAACGTCCTGCCCCTGCCTGAGAACGAGGCGGAGTGGGGCAACTACGACATCATGTTCGCGACCCGCTCGGGCGACGTGCGGCGGAACAAGCTCAGCGATTTCGCCACCGTCAACCGGGCCGGCAAGATCGCCATGAAACTGGAGGACGGCGACCACATGGTCGGGGTCGCCCTTTGTACCGCCGAGGACGACGTCATGTTGACGACTGCCCTGGGCCGCGCCATCCGCTTCAAGGCCGATGATGTGCGTGTCTTCAAGGGGCGGGATTCAACCGGCGTCCGCGGCGTCCGGCTGCAGAAGGGCGACGCGGTCATCTCCATGGCCGTACTGGGCCGTGTCGATGCCACGCCTGACGAACGCGCTGCCTATGTCAAACACGCAACCGCCATGCGTAGGGCGACCGGAGAGAGCGAAGAGGAAGTCGTCGCCGTCGATGCCGAGGAAGAAGTCGCCGGTGACGCGGTCCTCACCGTTGAGCGAATCGCGGAACTGGGTGCGGCCGAGCAATTCATCCTCACCGTCACGGAGACCGGCTTCGGCAAACGCTCCTCGGCCTATGAATACCGGCGAACGGGCCGGGGCGGGCAGGGGCTGACGGCGCATGGGCTGGGTGGCCGTGCCGGCGACCGGCTGACGGCCTCCTTCCCGGTCGAGGACGGAGATGAACTCCTGCTGGTCACCTCGGGCGGCCAGATGATCCGCACCCCGGTCGACCAGGTCCGCATCGTGGGACGGTCCAGCCAGGGCGTGACCATCTTCCGCACGGCCGACGGCGAAAAGGTTGTCTCGGTCGAGCGTCTGCCGGACAGCGGCGGGGGCGATGAGGCGTTGGTTGACGGAGACGGTGAAGGCACCGGATCTGATGCCGGGGACGGCGAAGCCTGATTCATGTCGGGTGCCGTTGAAGTCAGCATCGACGGTGCCGCGGCCACGCTCGACGACCTGGCTCACGTGGCGCTGGTCAACTATGGGGCCTACACCTCGTTTCGGGTGGAGCAGGGCGGTGTCCGCGGACTCGACCTGCATCTGGCAAGGCTGGAGGCCGAGGCGGTCGAACTTTTCGGCGCGCCGGTGGGTGACAGCCACCTGCGTGGTCTGATCCGTAGCGCAGTCGGTGGCCGGGATGCCTGCTGGCTGCGGGTCAGCCTGTTCTCGCACGAGATCAGCCCCCGAACACCGGACTGGCAAGGCGTGCCCAAGGTGATGATCGCCGTCTCGCCCCCGCCTGCGCCCCTCGCCGATGCGCCGCGCCTGCAAATCCAGACCTATGCCCGCGAGGCGGCCAATCTGAAACATGCGGCGACCTTCGGCCTGATCCGCGCCCGCCGCATCGCGCGTCTGGCCGGTTTCGACGACGCGCTGTTCATTGATGGACAGGGCCTGATTTCGGAAGGCAGCCTCTGGAACGTCGGCTTCGTCAGGGATGATCAGGTGATCTGGCCCCGGGCCCCGATGCTTGCGGGTGTGGCCCAGGCCCTGGTGCAGCGAGGGCTTGCCGATGCCGGTCTGACCGGGCGAATGGAGCCGCTCCGGGTCACTGACCTTGAGCGGTTCGACGCGGCCTTCTTCTGCAATAGCGCCACCCCCGCCTGCGCCATTGCGACGATTGGCGAGCGCATGTTTGCGATGAGGCCGGGTCTGATCGAACGCCTGCAGGGGGCCTGGGCCTCGAACCCGGTCCAGCCGATCTAGGCCAGTGGTTTCGCACCTGCTAAACCATTGGAGCGACAGGGAGGAAAGCGATGCGTATCGGCCTGTATCCGGGCACCTTCGACCCCGTCACCAACGGGCATATGGACATCATCGGACGTGCGGTGAAGCTGGTCGACCGGCTGATCATCGGCGTCGCCCGCAATGACGAGAAGGGACCGATGTTCACAACGGACCAGAGGGTTGAGATGGTCCGCGCCGAGGTTGCCCATCTGGGTTCGAAGGTCGAGGTGCGGCCGTTCTCAACCCTGTTGATGCATTTCGCAGAGGAGCTGGAGGCTGGCATCATCGTGCGGGGTCTGCGCGCCGTCGCCGATTTCGAATATGAGTTCCAGATGACGGCGATGAACCAGCGCCTCAATGCCGACATCGAGACGGTCTTCCTGATGGCCGATCCGCGGCACCAGGCCATCGCCTCGCGTCTGGTCAAGGAGATCGCCCGTCTGGACGGCGCGATCGACAGTTTCGTCAGCCCCGCCGTCGCCGACATGGTGCGGGCCAAGGTCAAGGTCTAGCATGAACTCGAAGATGATCATCGCCGGCGCGCTTTCCGTGGGGCTTCTTGCCGTGTCCGGCCCTGTACTGGCCCAGTCAGCAACTCCGGAATGGCGCTCCGTCGCACCGGAAAACCTGCTGGTTATAGACACGGCCAAGGGTCGCATTCTTGTCGAGCTGGAGCCGCGGATGGCACCGCAGTCCGTTGAACGCGTCCGTACCCTGGCCGACCAGGGCTTTTACGACGGCCTGAAATTCCACCGTGTATTGGCAGATTTCATGGCCCAGACCGGTGATCCCCTTGGCACCGGAGAGGGTGGGAGCGAACTGCCCGACATCGAGGGCGAGTTCCAGTTCCGCCGGGGACGGGATCTCGGCTTCTTCAACATTGCCACGGGCCAGGCCGGTCTGCTTGGCTTTGCCGGGTCCATGCCGGTGTTCACCCAGCCGGACGCACAAATGATGGTGACGGCGGATTTCAAGACGGCAGCCCAGGCCCTTTTTTGCCCGGGCGTCGTGGGTATGGCCCGCAACCAGAACCCTCATAGCGCCAACAGCCAGTTCTTCATCATGACCGGGATCAATGAGGGTCTGAACGGTCTCTATACGCCTTTCGGCCGTGTCCTCACCGGGCTCGACGTGGTGCGGACGCTGAAGCCGGGGGCCGAGGCCGCCAACGGCCGGGTCGAGGACCCGGACCTGATGACGCGCGCCCGCACGGCAGCCGCCCTGCCTGAGCGGCAGCGTCCGGTCGTCCGGGTCAGGCCTACCGCCAGCCCGGCCTTCGCCGCGATGGTTGAGCAGGTGAGGGCCGAGCGTGGTAGCCGGTTCACTGTTTGCGACCTTCAGCCGATCGTCGAAGTGACAGGGGGATAATGCCATGAACGCCATAGCCGGTCTGGCGGTCCTGTCCGTTCTGGTCGCGGTCCCCGCCTTCGCCCAGGACGTCGGCGGCCCGCCGCCCCCGCCGCCCCCGCCTGCGTCCAGGCCGGCCGCCGATATGTCGGATTGGCGTGCGGTGCCCGCTGAAAACCTGCTCGTGATCGACACGACCAAGGGGCGTGTTCTCGTCGAACTGACGCCCGAGGTGGCTCCGCTGCACGTGGAGCGGATCAAGCTTCTGGCGCGCCGGGGGTTCTATGACAATGTGCCCTGGCACCGGGTCATCGACTGGTTCATGGCCCAAACCGGTGATCCGCTGGGCAATGGCGAGGGTCAAAGCCCTTTCCCGGACCTGGAAGCCGAGTTCACCTTCCGCCGCGATGCGACCATGCCCTTCAACGTCGTGGCCGAGCCGGCCGGCGCGCGTCTGGGCTTTTTTCGCTCCCTGCCGATCCAGACCCAGCCGGACGCCGCCTTCGCCCTGACCGGCGACGGCAAGGTGCACGGCTGGGGGGTGTATTGCCCGGGTGTGGCCGGCATGGCCCGGGACGAAGGCAATGATACCGCCAACAGCCAGTTCTTCCTGATGCGTCAGGCCTACCCTGCTCTGGACAAGCGCTACACTGTCTGGGGAATGACGGTGTCCGGTCTCGATGTCGTCCGAAGTCTGCGGGTCGGCGAGGGTGCCAACGGAATGGTTACAGGTGAGCCGGATCGTATGACCCGGGTTCGTGTTGCTGCCGACATCGCAGCGGCAGAGCGGCCTGTGGTTCGGGTGATGGCGACCGACACGCCCCGCTTCCGGGCTATGGTGGACGCGTTGCGGGTTTCTCGCGGGGCTGATTTCTCGGTCTGCGACGTCAACCTGCCGGTTGAAGTGACGAACTAGGAGCGACCGCGCCGGCGTCTGCGGGTCGGTTTTCCGTCCTCGCGCATCTGCTGCAGCAGCAGGCCCTCGCGCAGGCCGCGGTCGGCGACCCGAACCCGGTCCGAGGGCCAGGCCCTCTGGACCGCTTCCATGATGGCAGCGCCGGCCAGAACCAGGTCGGCACGGTCGGGGCCGATACAGGGTTCCGCTGCGCGTCCGGCTACACCCAGGCGCTTCAGCGTCTCGGCGGCGGCCTCGCAGTCGCTGCGGCTCATCCACAGGCCGTCGACCAGACTGCGCTGATAGCGCCGCAAGCCGAGATGG
This sequence comes from Caulobacteraceae bacterium, assembly GCA_947501315.1. Classification (GTDB taxonomy): domain Bacteria; phylum Pseudomonadota; class Alphaproteobacteria; order Caulobacterales; family Caulobacteraceae; genus Brevundimonas. The sequence continues at coordinate 11,069 of CANMXH010000025.1, forward strand.
ATGCCCGCCAGACTGGTGATTGCGCCGGAGGTACCGACCATATGGGCCCGGCCGGCGATGAACACATTGCGCAGCGCCGGATCGATCGGTGCTCCTGCGATCGCCGTGCTCATGTCGGCGACCATGGCTTCATACCAGTCGTCGAGACCCCGGGTCGGCTCGGGATGCCGCTCGGCCAGGGTGACGACCCCCACCGGTGCCGACATCCAGCCTTCAAGCACAAATGAACCGCCGCGTTTCGACAGCCAGTTCAGCTCGGTAGAGCCGCCGCCGACATCGACCACCAGGACGGCATCGGCCGAGGGGTCGAACAGGTTCAGACAGCCCCGGACGGCCAGCCGGGCCTCTTCCATCGGGTCGATGATGCGCAGTTGCAGACCTGTGCCGGCTCGCACCCGCTCGATAAAGGCCGGGCCATTTTCGGCCTGGCGGCAGGCCTGGGTCGCCACCGCCATGAGTCGCGAGGTGTCGACACCCCTTTTGGCAATCCGCTCTCCGCAAAGCATGAGCGCGTCATAGGCCCGGTCCATGGCCCTGTCGTCGAGACGGCCTGTGCGGGACAGGCCTTCCCCAAGGCGGACGATCCGACTGAAGGAATCCACGACCCGAAAGCCGTCCCGCGCCGGCTTTGCGATCAGCAGCCGGCAGTTGTTGGTCCCGAGATCGAGCGCGCCATAGAGAGGCGCATCCCGACCTGAAGCCCCTGGGTCGCCGGCGGCGCCGTTCCTGGCGCGCTGCCCGGCGGACCGTCGGGGCCGGGACCGGTCGTCACGCCCCGGAGGCGTGCGGTCGGTCTCCCGCATGGGCCGAACTTTCCTGGTGGGCGGTCCAAAGCGGCGCCCGTCCGGGCTACTCTAGGACTGTAGAAACCCTCAAGCCAAGCGAATCTGTCGTGAAAACGGAGGCTTGAAGCGGATAGCGCCAAGGCGGGGCCAGACTTTCCCCGGCATGATCCGGGCAACGGTTGCGAGGTTCGGCCCTGGCCTGACCGGGCGTGACAGCGAGGCGCTCCGGCCATTGCGGTTCATCGTCAACGTCTGCCGCTACGCCGCTGGCGTGGGTGATGTGAGGGGCCTAGATTGCCGGCAAGGGTCCTTGAGAGCCCGCCGGCTGCAGGAGAAGGTCCATGTCCGACTTCGAACATGTGTTCGATGCGCCACCGGAGGGCGCGGCCGCAGACTGGACCATCCCCCAGGACTGGGCTTCCTATACCGAGGTCGAGCACCAGACCTGGGATGTCCTCTATGCCCGGCAGATGAGGATTCTTCCGGGCCGGGCTGCGGATGTCTTCCTCAAGGGGCTGACGGCGCTGGATCTCAACACCGGCGGCATTCCTGACTTCGCGGTGATGAACCCCAAGCTCCAGGCCCTGACCGGCTGGACCGTGGTCTGTGTGCCCGGTCTGGTGCCGGATGAGGTCTTCTTCGACCATCTGGCCAACCGGCGCTTCCCGTCAGGCCAGTTCATCCGGAAACCGGATCAGCTGGACTATCTGCAGGAGCCCGACATTTTCCATGATGTCTTTGGCCATGTGCCGATGCTCAGCGATCCCGACTTCGCCGCCTATATGGAGGCCTATGGCAAGGGCGGGCAGCGTGCGGCCTCACTGGGGGTGCTGCAGAACCTCGCCCGACTGTACTGGTACACGGTCGAGTTCGGCCTGGTGCAGGATGCGGATGGCCTTCGCATCTACGGGGCCGGGATCGTCTCCTCGGCGACCGAGAGCGTCTTCTCAATGGAGGATGCGTCCCCCAACCGGCTCGGCTTTGATCTCGAGCGGGTGATGCGGACCCTCTATCGAATCGACGACTTTCAGCAGGTCTATTTCGTCATCGAGTCGATCGAACAGCTGAAGCGCGAGACCCTGCAGGATTTCGGTCCGATATATGGTCGTCTCAGGGGCGCGGACGATATTGCGATCGACGCCATCCTGCCCTCGGACCAGGTCTTCACCCGCGGCACCCAGGCCTATGCAGCCCGCGGCGGGCGTTTCGCAGCCTAGTCGTGAATAATCAGACTGTTCCGGCCTGTATCCCGCATCCGGATATAGGTCAGTAGCGACACGCCGATCAGGGCTGTGACGTACCAGAAATAGACGCTCTCCATGCCTTGGCCCTTGAACCAGAGGGCGGCGTACTCCGCCGTCCCGCCGAACGCGGCATTGGCGATGGCATAGGGCAGGGCGACACCCAGGGCGCGGATATGGGCCGGGAACAGCTCGGCCTTCACCACCGCATTGATCGCGGTATAGCCGCTGACGATGATCAGGGCGGCCATGGCCAGCAGGAAGGCCATGAAGGGGCTTTCGACGCCGGACAGGGCGGTCATGATCGGCACGGTGAACAGCACACCGGCAATGCCGAAGGCGATCATGACCGGTCGCCTTCCGACCCGGTCGGACAACGCCCCGACGGCCGGTTGCAGCAGCATGAACACAAACAGGGCCGCAGCGCTGACCTCGGTCGCGGTGGCCTTGGAGAAGCCGCTCGTGTTGACGAGGAATTTCTGCAGATAGGTCGTGTAGGTATAGAAGGCGATGGTCCCGCCGGCGGTCAGGCCGATCACCATCAGCGCCTCCTTCGGGTGTTTGAGGATCAGCAGCAGGGCGCTGGATTTCGGTGCCTCGCCGGCGTCCGTGGCGATGAAGGCCGAGGTCTCGTCCAGCCGCCGCCGCAGCCAGAAGACCACCACCGCCAGCGCTGCGCCGACGAAGAACGGAATACGCCAGCCCCAGGCCGCCAGATCGGCCTCGGCCATGGTCTTCTGCAGCACGATCAGCAGCAGCAGGGCCAGCAACTGACCCGAGATCAGCGTCACATACTGGAAGCTGGACCAGAAGCCGCGGTGCTTCGCGGTGGCCATCTCGGACAGATAGGTGGCGGAGGAGCCGTATTCGCCGCCGACGCTGAGTCCCTGCAACATGCGGGCGAACAGCAGCAGAGCCGGGGCAGCGAGGCCGATGCTGGCGTAACCGGGGGCGCAGGCGATGATCAGACTGCCGGTGCACATCAGGGTCACGGACAGGGTCAGTCCGGCCTTGCGCCCCCGACGGTCGGCATAGACTCCCATGACCCAGGCCCCGACGGGTCGCATCAGAAAGCCGACCGCAAACACCGCCGCCGCGCTCAGCAACTGGGCCGTGCTGTCGCCCTTTGGAAAGAAGATCGGTGCGAAATAGACGGTGAAGGCCGCATAGGCGAACCAGTCGAACCATTCGACCAGATTGCCGGCCGATCCGCCGATGATGTTCTTCAGGCGGCGGGCGGGGGTCATGGCGGTATCGGCCGCGCGATCGCTGGAGCCGGACATGGTCATCTCCTTGCCGAAAGGGAGGGCCACGCGACCCGGGCCGGACCGCCGACGAGGACGGCAGTGTGCAGCAGCGAGGCGAGGGCCCTGAGGATCCCGCCGGCGATCAGGAACGGATTGGCCGGCACCGTATGAGCCTCAGTTACGCTGGAACGGATAGAAGCCGCTGCCGAGACCCAGCAGGCCGGTCAGTTCATCCAGCGCCACCCGGCTCTCCTCGAGCAGGTCAGGGCCGGCGAGGTCGGCGGGGGTCAGGCGGTCGCGATAGTGTCTGGCCCCCCAGGCCGACAGACGGGCGTGCAGGTCGTCGGTCAGGCGCATGGCGGGATTGGTCGCCGCCTGTTCCGCCTCGGTCAGCACGACGCGCAGTCGCAGGCAGGCGGGGCCGCCGCCGTTGCGCATCGACTGGCGCACATCGACATATTCGACGCGGCCGATGGGGCCGTTGGAGGCGGCCAGCCGCTCGGCCACAGCGTGGCTGCGCGGATTGTCGCGGGTCTCGGTCGGGCAGATCAGGGTCAGGCGGTCCTCGCCGGGTATCCGGACCAGCATGGAGTTGAACAGATAGCTGGAGATGGCGTCGGCCAGCGGCAGATCGGTTGACGGCACCTCGACGAAGATCGGCTCGAACCGGTCCCCGGCGGCGGCCCGGATGGCGGCCTTGGTGCCGACCGTGTCCTCGAATGCGAGCTCGTGGAAGAACAGGGTCTCCAGAGCCCCGACGCAGACCACGTCATTATGGAAGGTCCCGCCGGCGATGGCGGCGCGCGACTGGCGGGCCAGCACTACGCCCGACGCGCCGTGTCGGAGGGCGACGGCGTCGGAGGCCTCGCGCGTCTGGCGGGCCGGGAAGGCGTCGGCCCAGGGCTCGAAGGCCTCGCGGCCCCAGACCAACAGGTTGACGCCGGGCTCGCCGTGGTCGGCGCACAGGCGGACATGGTTGGCCGCGCCCTCGTCGGCGAGGTGGGCGACGGAGGCCAGGGCATCATGGACGGCGAACCGGTCCGGGTCGGGAAAGAGGGCGTCCAGCGAACGCTTGGTCTGTTCGTGCTCCAGCGAGCGATGCAAATTGGTGACCAGATTGGCCGGGGTGAAATGGACCCGGCCGTCGGCGCTGTCGGCGCCGGGCGTCACCGTCGCTGCGTTGGCGGCCCACATGGGCGAGGCTGAACAGGCGGCGGCGGCGAAGGTCGGCGCGTCCTTCCAGGCCTGTTCCAGCACCCGGGCGTCAGAGCCGGTGAAGCCGAGGCTGCGCAGGAAGGGGATGTTGGGCCGCTCGTGCGGCGGCAGGACGTATTGCGGCAGGCCGAGGTCGGCCAGGGTCTTCATCTTGTCGAGGCCCTGCAGCACGGCCGCGCGCGGGTTCGACGCCTCGCCCTTGTTCAGGCTGGACGCGAGATTGCCCGGCGACAGGCCCGCATAGGAGTGGGTCGGGCCGATCAGGCCGTCAGCGTTGGCTTCGAGGGCTGAGGTCACGCCCGCAGCCCCTTGATCTCGCTCTCGATATTCTTCACCGCGCCGGCCTCAAAACTCGCCACCGGATAGGCGCAGTAGTCGGCGGCGTAATAGGCGCTCGGCCGGTGATTGCCGCTGGCGCCGAGGCCGCCGAAGGGCATGTCGCCGGCGGCGCCCGTGGTCGGGCGGTTGAAGTTCACGACGCCTGCGCGGATGCGGCGGATGAAGCGCTCCCAGTTGGCGGGGTCGTCGCTGACCAGACCGGCGGACAGGCCGTAGCGGGTGGCATTGGCCTCGGCGATGGCGGCGTCGAAACTGGCCACGCGGGTGACTGACAGGAACGGCGCGAACATTTCCTCGTCGGGCACGTCCACGCCGGTGACGTCGATGATGGCGGGTTGCACGAAGGCCCCCGGCAGGTTGCCGACGGGCCCCGAGGCACGGATCACCTTCGCGCCCATGTCGATCCGGTCCTGCAGGGCCTTCAGCGCGGCTTCCGCCGCCTTCACCGAGATCAGCGGGCCGGCATAGGGTTCGGGGGTGGAGTTCCACGGCGCGAGGATCAGCCGCGCGACCATCGCGTTGACCGCCTCGACGATGGCGTCGCCCTGCGGGCCATCCGGCACAATCAGGCGGCGGGCGCAGGAGCAGCGCTGGCCGGTGGTCACGAAGGCCGACTGGACCACGATCCCGGCCACGGCTTCGGCGTCGGCCGCGTCCCACACCACCAGCGGATTGTTGCCGCCCAGTTCGAGGGCGAGGATCACATGCGGGTCGTCCGCGAACTTCCGCCGGAAATGGGCACCCGCCGCGCCGGAGCCGGTGAACATCAGGGCGTCGATGCCGCCGTCCAGCAGGGCCGCGCCTGTCTCCCGTCCGCCCTGGACGACATTGACCACGCCTTCCGGCAGGTCAGCCTCGGCGAAGGCTTCGGCCATCAGCTGGCCGATCCAGGGGGTCTCTTCCGAGGGTTTGAAGACCACGGTGTCACCGGCCAGCAGGGCCGGGACGATATGGCCGTTGGGCAGGTGGCCGGGGAAGTTGAAGGGCCCCAGCACCGCCGCCACGCCGTGCGGACGGTGGCGCAGGGTGGCTTGGCCGAAACCGGTCTCGGCCGTGCGCTCGCCGGTACGTTCGTCATAGGCGCGGATGGAGATGTCGACTTTGCCCGCCATGGCGCCAAGCTCGGCCGTGGTCTCCCACAGGGCCTTGCCGGTCTCTCGGGAGATGGCCTCGGCCATGGCCGGGGCGCGGGCCTTGAGCACCGACTGATAGCGTTTGACCGCATCGATCCGGTCATGCCGCGAGCGATCCGCCCAGTCGGGGAAGGCGGCGCGGGCGCGATCGGTAGCGGCCTGGACCTCGGCACCCGAGGCGGCGGCACCTTCCCAGACGGTTTCTCCGGTGGCGGGGTCGA
>CANMXH010000026.1 GCA_947501315.1 Caulobacteraceae bacterium
GCTTACGCTTCCTCGTCGCCCTCGATTGCATAGACCGGACCCGAGTCCAGGCCCTTGGCGGCGGTGTCACGATCGACGAACTCGATCACGGCCATGGCGGCGTTGTCGCCGTGACGGTAGCCGGCCTTCATGATGCGGATGTAGCCGCCGTTGCGGTCGGCGTAGCGCGGGCCGATCGTCTCGAACAGCTTGCCCACCTGCGGCACGTCACGGACCTGGCTGATGGCCTGACGGCGTGCATGCAGGTCGCCCTTCTTGGCGAGCGTGACCAGCTTCTCGACGAAGGGACGCAGTTCCTTCGCCTTGGGAAGCGTGGTCGTGATCTGCTCATGCTTGATCAGCGACGCAGCCATGTTGGCGAACATGGCGGTCCGGTGTGCGCTCGTACGACCGAGCTTGCGATAGGCGGCGCCGTGGCGCATCGGGGTCTCTCCTACTCACCCTGGTTTCCGGCGGACCGGACCTGGGGTTCTCACATTCTAACCGCTCCGCGATCACCCGGGAAATCCGGGGTGATCAAGGGCGGAGGGTTGAAACTAGATCTGGTCGTCAAACTTCTTGGCAAGATCTTCGATATTCTCGGGCGGCCAGTTCGGCACATCCATGCCGAGCGAGAGGCCCATCGTCGCGAGAACTTCCTTGATCTCGTTCAGCGACTTGCGGCCGAAGTTCGGGGTGCGAAGCATCTCGCCCTCGGTCTTCTGGATCAGGTCGCCGATGTAGACGATGTTGTCGTTCTTCAGGCAGTTGGCCGAACGCACCGACAGCTCCAGCTCGTCCACCTTCTTCAGCAGCGCCGGGTTGAAGGGCAGGTCCGGCTTGCCGTCGACGGCTTCCACGGCCTTCTTGGGCTCGTCGAAGGTGATGAAGATTTGCAGCTGGTCCTGGAGGATGCGCGAGGCATAGGCCACGGCGTCCACCGGCGAGACCGCGCCGTTCGTCTCGACCTCGAGGATCAGCTTGTCATAGTCCAGCGACTGGCCCTGACGGGTCGGCTCGACGCGATAGGCTACGCGCTTGACCGGCGAATACAGAGCGTCGACGGCGATCAGACCGATCGGGGCGTCTTCCGGACGGTTCAGCTCGGAGGCGACATAGCCCTTGCCGTTCTGGACGGTCAGTTCCATGCGCACCGAGGCACCCTCGTCCAGCGTGCAGATCACGTGGTCAGGGTTCAGCACCTCGATGTCCGAAGGGACGTCGATCTGGCCGGCGGTTACGGCACCGGGGCCCGTGGCGCGCAGGGTCATGCGCTTGGGGCCTTCAGCGTGCATGCGCAGCGCCAGTTGCTTGATGTTCAGCACGATGTCGACGACGTCTTCCCGCACGCCTTCCAGCGACGAGAATTCGTGAACGACGCCGTCGATCTGGATCGCGGTCACGGCCGCGCCTTGCAGCGACGACAGGAGAACGCGGCGCAGGGCATTGCCGAGCGTCACGCCGAAGCCGCGTTCCAGGGGCTCGGCGACCAGGCGCGACTTGCGCTGCGGGTCGGAGCTCGCCTCGATCTGCGGCTTCTCGGGACGGATCAGCTCTTGCCAGTTACGTTCGATCATGTGTGTCCCTCGAAAACGGAGCGCCGGTCCCTCGCTCCTCGTCAGGGGCGGCAGGACACGGGCGGAGTTAGATAGTCGGTCGAAGCAGGCTTAGACGCGGCGGCGCTTGGGCGGACGGCAACCGTTGTGCGGCATCGGCGTGACGTCGCGGATGGTGGTGATGGTCAGGCCGACGGCCTGCAGGGCGCGCAGGGCCGACTCACGCCCGGAGCCGGGACCCGAGACGTTGACTTCCAGCGTCTTGACGCCGTGTTCCTGGGCCTTCTTGCCCGCGTCCTCGGCAGCCATCTGGGCGGCGTATGGGGTCGACTTGCGCGAACCCTTGAAGCCCATGTGTCCGGCAGACGACCACGAGATCGCGTTGCCCTGGGCATCGGTGATCGTGATCATGGTGTTGTTGAAGGACGCATTCACGTGGGCGACGCCCGAGGTGATGTTCTTGCGCTCGCGCTTCTTTACGCGACCCGGTTCCTTGGCCATGTGTCTGTCTTACTTCTTCTTGCCGGCGATCGGCTTGGCGGGACCCTTGCGGGTGCGGGCGTTGGTATGGGTGCGCTGGCCGCGGACCGGCAGGCCCTTGCGGTGACGCAGGCCGCGATAGCAGGCCAGGTCCATGAGACGCTTGATGTTCATGGACGTCTCGCGGCGGAGGTCGCCCTCGACGGTGTGATCGCGGTCGATCGTCTCGCGGATCTGCAGCACTTCAGCGTCGGTAAGCTGGTTCACCCGGCGGGCGGACTCAATGCCCACCTTGGCGGTGATTTCCTTGGCGGCGTGGGCGCCGATGCCATGGATGTACTGCAGCGCGATCTCTACGCGCTTGTTGGTCGGGATGTTGACACCAGCGATACGGGCCACGAAGCTCTCCAGATACGCGTTGACGGACGCAACAAACGCTCCGGTCAACAGACCAGGAGCGCCGACGTCCTTCGCGGAAGCGGGCCTTATACAGGGGATTCATGGCTCGTCAACGGGTTACCCCCCGCAGCCCCGGACTCAGCGCCTGTCGCGGCCGCCCATACTGACGAAGGTGGTGACCCGCTGGCCCTCGATCGGCCGACCGGCAGCGGTCATGGGCGGGCGAAAGCGGAAGAAGGCGGTGGCTCTCAGCGCCTGCTCGCCGAACCCGAAGCCACGAGGACTTTCCTCGACAATCTGGCAGTCGTCGAGACGCTGGTCTGTGCGAATGACACAATTGACCACGACCCGCCCCGCCGGACGGCGCATGCCCCGGACCGGCGGCGGGGCGACCGACTCGATCTCGGCCGAGGTGGCCGGGCGCAGGATCATGGGTCCGATACCGCCGGATCCGGGGCCGTTGCCGTCGCCCGTGCCGGTTCCGACCCCCGCACCCCCCTGCCCCATCCCCGGGATCGGGCCGGCGACCGTGGCCAGGCCGATGACAGGGGCCGGTTCGGGTGCCTGCACCGGCGGGGCAGGCAGCTCGCGCGGCTTGTCCGCCGGCCTTGGCGTCACATGGATGCGCGACGGAGCCGCCGGAGCGCCGCCGCCCGGGGTCCGCGCCGGCCTGGCGGGCGGTTGAGGCAGCGGGGGCGGCGGGCGGAACAGGAAGACGCTGATCGGGGGAGCCGGTTCCGGCAGCGTCGCCGGAGCATCAGTGCGAACCATGATGCTGAACACGCCCAGATGCGCCAGGGTGACGCCCACGACAAAACCCAGCTTGCGTAGCCGGTCCTTGCTCAACATCGGGGGTTCAGAAATCACGGGCCCATCCTGACACGCCCGACTGAACGCGCGGGACGCCGGATCGGTCCGGTCTGGTTCAGACGGCGCGACGGTCCAGCACGGCGTCGATGCCGGCGGCAACGGTGGCGATAGGTCCCATACCGTCGATTTCGCTCAGCAAACCCTTGTCCCCGTAATAGGGCAGCAGCGGCGCGGTGTTGCGGTTGTAGGCGTCCAGACGGACCTTGAAACTGTCCGGATTGTCGTCCGGTCGGCCCTGGTCGGCGAAACGGACGGCGACGCGGTCCAGGAGGGCGGTATCATCGACCTTCAGCCGGATGACGTGGTTGATGCGCTTGCCCATCTTGGCCAGCATGAAGTCCAGTGCCCTGGCCTGGGCCACCGTTCGTGGAAAGCCGTCAAAGATTGCGCCGCCGGCGTCCTCTGCCTCTTTGAGGCGGGCTTCAATCAGGGCGATGACGATGTCGTCGGAGACCAGATCACCGCGCGACATGATGGCCTGGCATTGGCGCCCCAGTTCAGAACCGGAAGCGATCGCCTCACGCAGCATGTCCCCGGTCGACAGCTGAACCATGCCACGCGACTCGACCAGCCGCTTGGCCTGGGTGCCCTTGCCCGCCGCAGGCGGTCCGAAGAGGATCAGGTTCATCGTGTCCCTCCCCGACCCGCTCTATCGCCGGGCGGGGGCGGTGACGCCCTTGCCGGGTGTCCGGCCCCGACCACGCAATTTGGCCTTCTTGATCAAGCCTTCATACTGGTGGGCCAGCAGCTGGGACTGGATCTGGGCGACGGTGTCCATGGTCACCGAAACCACGATCAGGATCGAGGTGCCCCCGATGACCGCCGCGCCCATGCCGGAGTTGGCCATCATCAGCTCGGGCAACAGGCAGACCGCCGTGATGTAGGCCGCCCCGATCACGGTCAGGCGCGTGAGGACATAGTCCAGATACTCGGCCGTCCGCTTGCCCGGACGAATGCCCGGCAGAAAGCCGCCGTATTTGCGCAGGTTCTCGGCCGTGTCCTCCGGATTGAAGGTGATCGAGGTGTAGAAGAAGCAGAAGAAGATGATCAGCGCGCCATACAGCACCATGAACACGGGCTGGCCGTGTTGCATCTGGGCGGTGACCAGCGGCAGCCAGCCCATCCAGGCGGGCAGATCGGCATTGGCGGTCATCTGGGCGACCGTGGTCGGCAGCATCAGCAGCGATGAGGCAAAGATCGGCGGGATGACGCCGGCTGTGTTGACCTTCAGCGGCAGGAACGAGCGTTCACCGCCGGCCATCCGGTTGCCTTCCTGGCGCTTGGGATACTGGATCAGCAGGCGGCGCTGGGCCCGCTCCATGAAGACGATGAAGACCACCACGGCGATCGACATGGCCGCGAAGAACAGCAGGGTGAAGGCCGAGATCTGACCCTGCTGGGCGAGGCCGAACATGCGGGCCACAGTCCCCGGCAGGACCGCCACGATCCCGGCGAAGATGATCAGCGAGATGCCGTTGCCGACGCCGCGCGCCGTCACCTGCTCGCCGAGCCACATCAGGAACATGGTGCCACCGGTCAGAACGGTGACGGTCGAGACGATGAAGAACAGGCCGGGCTCGTCGATCAGATTGGGCTGGGCATTCAGGCCAAAGGCAATGCCGGTCGACTGGAACAGGGCCAGCACCACGGTCAGATAACGGGTGTACTGGTTCAGCTGCTTGCGGCCGCTCTCGCCGCCTTCCTTCTTCAGCTTCTCCCAGGGCGGATACACGGCCCCCATCAGCTGGACGATGATCGATGCCGAAATATAGGGCATCACATTCAGGGCGAAGACCGCGAACCGCTCAACGGCACCGCCGGAGAACATGTTGACCATGTCCAGCACGCCGCGCTGGCTGTCCGGGTTCTGGAAGAAGGCCAGGAAGGCTTCGGAATTGATCCCGGGAACCGGCACATAGGTGCCGATGCGATAGATCAGAAGCGCCATGATCGTGAACAGCAGACGTTTGTGCAGCTCGGTCGCCTTGGCGAACGAGCCCATGTTCATGTTTGCTGCGAGTTGTTCGGCGGCCGAAGCCATGTCTCGTCACCCCGACTTGTCAGAACGCGGCACATCGGACGTGAATCCGGGGCCTGCGTCCAGATAGGCGAAGGGCACCCGCTTAGCGAGGGTGCCCTTCAAGCTTATTTCCTGGCGGCCGTCCGTGTGGTGCGGGCCGAGATCTTGTTGGCGTCGCCGCGCGGGGCCTTGGCCGGCGGGGCCTTGCCCTTGGCAGCGTTGCGCTTCTCGATGCGCGCAGCGGCCTTGGCTTCAGCGGCAATGCGCTCCTGGACGATCGTGCCGCCGGCGGCCTCGATCGCCTTGACGGCGCCGGCCGAGGCCGACCAGACGACCAGATTAAGCCTGGCCTTGATCTCACCGGTGCCGAGGATGCGAACGCCGTCCTTGACGCGACGGATCACACCGGCGGCAACCAGGGCGTCGCCCTTGATCTCGCCCTTGATGTCGATCTTGCCGGCGTCGATGGCGTCCTGCAGACGCCACAGGTTCACTTCGGCCAGCTTCAGGGCATTGGCGTTGTTGAAGCCGCGCTTGGGCATCCGCATGTAGAGCGGCATCTGGCCGCCCTCGAAGCCACCGATGGCGACGCCCGAACGGGACTTCTGACCCTTGACGCCGCGACCGGCGGTCTTGCCCTTGCCCGAGCCCGGGCCGCGGCCGACGCGCATGCGCTTCTTGTGGGCGCCTTCGTTGTCGCGAATTTCGTTCAGTTTCATGTGCCTGATCCTTTCGGGTTCTAGCGCCCGCTTTGGCGGCGGACTCGGCTGTTTCTCAAAAGGGTCGAGGGTCGAGGGCCGAGGGTCGAAAGCAGGATCACGTGACCTCGCCCCTCGACCCCCGACCCTCGACCCTCAGAACCCTACTTCTCGACGATCTCGGTCAGGTGCGCGACCTTGGCAATCATGCCGCGGACCGAGGGGGTGTCTTCCAGAGTGGACTCGCGGCCCATGCGGTTGAGACCCAGGCCCATCAGGGTGGCGCGCTGGTCCGACTTGCGACGGATCGGGCTGCCGGTCTGACGAACGGTGACGGTGGCTTTGGATTCGGTCGTGGCCATGGTCAGGCTTCCTGGGCTTCAGGCGCGGCTTCCGCAGCCGAGGCACCGTCATTGCGACGACCCATCAGATCGGCGACCTTCTTGCCGCGCTTGGACGCGACCTGACGGGGCGACGACTGGACCTTGAGGGCCTCGAACGTGGCGCGGATCATGTTGTAGGGGTTCGAGGAACCGGTCGACTTGCCCACGACGTCCTGGACGCCGAGGGTTTCGAGCACGGCACGCATCGGACCGCCGGCGATGACGCCGGTGCCGGGAGGGGCAGCGCGCATCATGATCTTGCCGGCGCCCCAACGGCCGTTGCCGTCGTGGTGCAGGGTGCGGTTCTCGCGAAGCGGAACGCGGATCATGGTCTTCTTGGCTTCCTCGGTCGCCTTGCGGATGGCTTCCGGCACTTCGCGCGCCTTGCCGTGGCCGAAACCGACGCGGCCCTTGCCGTCGCCGACGACCATCAGGGCAGCGAACGAGAACCGGCGTCCGCCCTTCACCGTGGCGGCCACGCGATTGATGTGCACCAGCTTTTCGACGATGTCCGATTCCGGACCTTCGACAGGAGCGTTGCGGTTGTCACGACGATTGCGATCGTTGCCGCCGCCGCCACGTTGGGGTGTTTGCGCCATCTGTCGCGTCCCTTAGAAATTCAGGCCGGCTTCACGCGCGGCATCTGCCAGCGCCTTCACCCGTCCGTGATAGATGTAGCCGCCGCGATCGAAGACGACGTCCTTGACGCCCTTCTCCATGGCGCGTTCGGCGACCAGCTTGCCGATCATGGCAGCGGCGGCGACGTTCGAACCCTTGATCTTCTTGCCCTTCTCGCCTTCCAGCGAGGAGGCCGAAGCGATCGTGACGCCGTTCAGGTCGTCGATGATCTGGGCCGAGATATTCTTGTCCGAACGGTGCACCGACAGACGCAGACGTCCGTTGGCCACAGCCTTCAGGCGACGGCGAGTGCGCTCTGTGCGGCGCAGGGCTTGTTGTCGAAGAGAGAGAGCCATGACCTACTTCTTCTTGCCTTCCTTGCGCCGGACCTTTTCGCCCGTGTAGCGGACGCCCTTGCCCTTGTAGGGCTCCGGCGGACGCAGCTTGCGGATGACGGCGGCGATCTGACCAACGGCCTGTTTGTCGGCACCGGAGATCTTGATTTCCGTCTGCTTGGGCACCGCGAAGGTGACACCGGCAGGCGGCTGGATGTCGACCTCGTGGGAGAAGCCGAGTTGCAGCGACAGGGCATCGCCCTTCATCGCCGCACGATAGCCAACGCCGACCAGGTCCAGGCTCTTTTCAAACCCGGTGGTGACGCCGACGACCATGTTGTCGACCAGGGTACGCGACAGGCCCCACATGGCCCGCGAACGCTGGTTGTCCTCACGGATCGCCAGGTGCAGGCCGTCGTCGGCCTGGGTGACCTCGATCTCGTCGGCGACAGTCCAGGAGCGTTCGCCCTTGGGACCCTTCACGGAGACCGTCTGGCCGTCGAGCGTGACGCTCACGCCCTTCGGCACTTCAATGGTGCGTTTTCCGATACGGGACATCTTAGTAGACCCTGCAGAGGACTTCGCCGCCCACCTTGGCTTCGCGAGCCGCGGTGTCCGACATGACGCCCTTGGACGTGGAGAGGATCGAGATGCCGAGGCCGTTCTTGATCGGCTTCAGGTCGGAGATCGCGGAGTAGACGCGGCGGCCCGGCTTGGACACGCGGGCGATCTCGGCGATGACCGGCTGGCCGTCGAAATATTTGAGCTCGATCTCGAACTGCGGGAATTCGCCGGGGTTCTGAACCAGGGCGTAGCCGCGGATGTAGCCTTCGTCCTGCAGCACGTCGAGGACGCGCTGACGCAGGCGGGAGGCCGGGGTGAGCACCTTGGAACGTTTGCGCATGTGCGCGTTCCGGATGCGAGCGATCATGTCGCTCAGGGGATCGTTGATCATCATGTCTGTCGCTCCCCTTACCAGCTCGACTTGGTCAGACCCGGGATCTGACCCAGGTTGCCGAGTTCACGAAGCGCGATACGGCTCATCTTGAGCTTGCGATAGAAGGCCCGCGGACGGCCCGTCACTTCGCAGCGGTTGCGAATCCGGTTGGCGGCCGAGTTGCGCGGCAGCTTGGCCAACTTGAGACGCGCTTCAAAACGCTCCTCGAGAGGCAGGGATTCGTTGTTGGCGGTCGCCTTGAGGGCGGCCCGCTTGTCAGCGTATTTCGCGACAAGGGCCTTGACCATCTCGTTGCGGTTTACGGCGCTTTTCTTAGCCATGGTTTCTTTCCCTTCCCGCTCAGTTCGTCACGAACGGGAACTTGAACTCGGTGAGAAGCGCGCGGGCTTCGTCATCAGTCCTGGCCGTGGTGCAGACGATGATGTCCATGCCCCACATCTGGTCGATCTGGTCATAGTTGATCTCGGGGAACACGATGTGTTCCTTGAGGCCCATGGCGTAGTTGCCGCGACCGTCGAACGAGGTCGGCTTCAGGCCGCGGAAATCCTTCACGCGCGGCAGCGCGATCGTGATCAGGCGGTCGAGGAACTCGTACATCTGGTCGCCGCGCAGCGTGACCTTGCCGCCGATGACCATGCCTTCGCGCAGCTTGAAGCCGGCGATGGAGTTACGGGCCTTGGTGGCAACGGGCTTCTGACCGGCGATCGCGGCGAGGTCCTTGAGGGCCGCAGTGGCCTTCTTGGAGTCCGCCACAGCTTCACCGATGCCCATATTGAGGACGATCTTGTCCAGCCGGGGCATCTGCATCGGGTTGGTGTAGCCGAATTTCTCGGTCAGCACGCCCTTGATGCGGTCGTTGTACTCGCCCTTGAGGCGCGGGGTGTATTTGGTCTCGGCCATCAGATGACGTCTCCCGTCGTCTTGGCGAAGCGAACCTTCTTGTCGCCTTCCATGCGGAAGCCGACGCGGGCCGGCTTGCCGTTGGCGTCGGCGATCGCGACGTTCGACAGGTGAAGCGACGCTTCCTTGTTCTTGATGCCGCCCTGGGGGTCGGCCTGGGTCGGGCGGGTGTGGCGCTGGACCATATTGATCCCCTGCACCATGACGCGGTTCGTGGTCGGCAGGACCTTGGTCACCTTGCCGGTGCGGCCCTTGTCCTTGCCCGTGAGCACCACGACGTTGTCGCCGGTCTTGATCTTGGCGGCCATGACTACAGGACCTCCGGAGCCAGAGAGATGATCTTCATGTGGTTCTTGGCGCGCAGTTCGCGGGGAACCGGGCCGAAGATCCGGGTGCCGACCGGCTCGTTCTGCTTGTTGACGATGACGGCAGCCGACTTGTCGAAGCGGATGACCGAGCCGTCCTTGCGCATGATGTCCTTGGCGGTGCGCACGACGATGGCGCGCACGACGTCGCCCTTCTTCACGCGGCCGCGAGGAATCGCTTCCTTCACCGAAGCGACAATTGTGTCGCCCACCGAGGCGTAGCGGCGCTTGGAGCCGCCCAACACCTTGATGCACATGACCCGGCGAGCACCCGAATTATCGGCTACCTCCAGGTTAGTTTGCATCTGGATCATAGGATCAGATCTTTCTGATTACGAAGCCGAGGCCGAGGAGTCCGACAGGACTTCCCAGCGCTTCAGCTTGGACTTGGGGGCGCACTCGATGATGCGGGCCTGATCGCCCACCTTGAGGGCGTTGGCTTCGTCATGAGCGTGATACTTCTTGGACAGGCGCACGATCTTTTTCAGGACCGGGTGCAGCAGCGTGCGTTGGACGACGACGACGACCGTCTTGTCGCCCTTGTCGGAGACGACCACGCCTTCGAGAACTCGTTTCGGCATCTTCGTTTCCTTAAACCGCTGCGCGATTTGCACGCAGGAGCGTGGAAATGCGGGCGATGTCCTTGCGCACTTCCGACACGCGATGGGTCTTTTCCATCTGGCCGGTAGCGGCCTGGAAGCGCAGGTTGAACTGTTCCTTCTTGAGCTTCAGCAGCTCGTCAGACAGCTGGTCGGGCGTCTGTGCCCGGAAGTCGGCGATCTTGGTCATGCGCCTGCGTGCTCCACATGCGAGATACCGGCGTCGATGCGGGTGACCACCTTCGTACGGACCGGCAGCTTGGCGGCACCGAGACGCAGGGCCTCACGGGCGATGTCGTCCGGCACGCCGTCGATTTCAAACAGGATCCGGCCCGGGTGGCAGCGCGCCGCCCAGTGATCCACGGCGCCCTTGCCCTTGCCCATGCGGACCTCGGCCGGCTTGCCCGTGACGGGCAGGTCGGGGAACACGCGGATCCAGACCCGGCCCTGACGCTTCATCTGGCGGGTGATCGCGCGGCGGGCCGCCTCGATCTGACGCGCCGTGATACGCTCCGGCTCCACCGTCTTCAGGCCATAGGACCCGAAGTTCAGCGAGAAGCCGCCCTTGGCAGCGCCGTGGATGCGGCCCTTGAAGGCCTTGCGGTATTTGGTTTTCTTCGGTTGCAGCATGACTTAGCTCTCACGTGCCCGGTCGCGGCGCGGACCGCGATCACCACGGGGACCGCCGCGTTCACGGCCTTCGTTGGACGACGGACCAGCAGCCTCGGCAGCCCAGCGCTTGTCCTGGGCCATCGGATCGTGCTCGAGCACCTCACCCTTGAAGACCCAGACTTTGACACCGATGATGCCGTAGGTCGTCTTGGCCTGGATGAAGCCGTAGTCGATGTCGGCGCGCAGGGTGTGCAGCGGCACACGACCTTCGCGATACCATTCCATCCGCGCGATTTCCGCGCCGCCGAGGCGGCCCGACACGTTGATGCGGACGCCCTTGGCGCCGAGACGCATGGCCGACTGCATCGAACGCTTCATGGCGCGGCGGAAGGCGATCCGGCGTTCCAGCTGCTGCGCGATGTTCTCGGCGATCAGCTGGGCGTCCGTCTCGGGCTTGCGCACCTCGACGATGTTCAGGTGGACCTCACCCTCGGTGCGCGCCGAGATGTCCTTGCGGAGCTTCTCGATGTCAGCGCCCTTCTTGCCGATCACGACACCCGGACGGGCGGCGTAGATCGTCACGCGGCATTTCTTGTGCGGACGCTCGATGATGATGCGCGACACACCGGCAGCGTTCAGGCGTTCCTTGAGCCACGTACGCAGCTTGAGGTCCTGGTGCAGGAGCCGGGCGTATTCAGGGCCGCGGGCGAACCAGCGGCTGTCCCAGGTGCGGTTGACGCCGAGGCGCAGACCGATCGGATTGACTTTCTGACCCATCAGGCGGCCTCACCGGCTTCGCGGACCACGATGGTGATCTCCGCGAAAGGTTTCAGGATGCGCGACGAACGACCACGAGCACGGCTCGCGAAACGCTTCATCACCAGGTTCTTGCCCACGAAGGCCTCGGCGACGACCAGATTGTCGATGTCGAGGTTGTGGTTGTTCTCGGCATTCGACACGGCCGAATACAGCACCTTGCGGACGTCGGTGGCGATGCGCTTGCGGCTGAATTCCAGCTCGTTCAGCGCCTTCTGCACCGGCAGGCCGCGGATCGACTGGGCGACCAGGTTCAGCTTCTGAGGGCTGATCCGGACGTTCACCAGCTTGGCGCGCGCTTCGGTCGGGGCGACCCGACGGGGATTTTTTGTCTGGGCCATCAGTTACTTCCTTTTGGCCTTCTTGTCCGCCGCGTGGCCCGGGAAGTTCCGGGTCGGGGCGAACTCGCCGAACTTCATGCCGACCATTTCCTCGGAGACGGACACCGGCACATGCTTGAGGCCGTTGTGGACGCCGAAGGTCAGGCCGACAAACTGCGGCAGGATGGTGGAGCGGCGCGACCAGGTCTTGATCACGTCCTTGCGGCCCGACGTCGAAACGGCGTCGGCCTTCTTGAGCAGATACCCGTCGACAAACGGGCCTTTCCAGGAGGAGCGAGCCATCTTTAGCGAGCCTTCTTAACGTGGCGGGTGCGGATGATGAACTTGTCCGTCGCCTTGTTCTTGCGGGTGCGGGTGCCCTTGGTGTCCTTGCCCCACGGCGTAACCGGGGTGCGACCGCCAGAGGTCCGGCCTTCACCACCACCGTGCGGGTGGTCGATCGGGTTCATGGCAACACCGCGAACGTGCGGACGCCAGCCCATGTGACGGACGCGACCGGCCTTGCCGAGGTTCTGGTTCATGTGGTCGGGGTTCGAAACCGCGCCCACCGTGGCCATGCAGCCGTCCAGGACCATGCGAAGCTCGCCCGAGCCGAGACGGATCTGGGCGTAGCCGGCGTCGCGGCCGACCAGCTGGGCGTAGGCGCCGGCCGAGCGGGCCAGCTGGGCGCCCTTGCCCGGCTTCATTTCGACGTTGTGGATGATCGTGCCGACCGGCACCGAGCGCAGCGGCATCGCATTGCCCGGCTTCACATCGACCTTCTCGCCGGCGACCACCGAGTCACCCGCCTTCAGGCGTTGCGGCGCGATGATGTAGGCCTTCTCGCCGTCCTCATAGACGATGAGGGCGATGAAGGCGGTCCGGTTCGGATCGTATTCCAGGCGCTCGACGGTCGCCGTGGCGAACTTCCGGCGCTTGAAGTCGATCTTGCGGTACAGCGTCTTGGCGCCGCCGCCGCGGAAGCGGACAGCGATACGACCGCCGGCGCCCCGGCCGCCCGACTTGGTCAGGCCTTCGGTCAGCGACTTCTCGGGGCGGCCCTTGTGCAGCTCCGAACGGTCGATCAGCACCAGGGCGCGACGGCCCGGCGATGTCGGATTGTAGGTTTTCAAGGCCATCTGATCAGAGCCCCGTGGTGACGTCGATCGACTGGCCTTCAGCCAGCGTCACGATCGCTTTTTTGATGTCGACCCGACGGCCCATGATGCCGCGGAAGCGCTTGGTCTTGCCCTTCTGAACCAGGGTGTTGACCTTCAGGACGTTGACCTTGAACAGGCTCTCGACCGCCGCAGCGATCTCGTCCTTGGTCGAGGTCCCCGCAACGCGGAAGACGACCTTGTTCTGCTCCGACAGGATCGTGGCCTTCTCCGTGATGATCGGAGCCAGGATGGTGTCGTAGTGTTTGGCGGTGGGTTGAGCGCCGGCCATTACGCGGCTCCCTTCACGGCTTGCGACCGGGCCACTTCGCTGCGCGAGGGCTTGTAGTCGGCATAGGTGGCTTCGATGGCTTCAACAGCCGCCTTGGTCAGCACCAGCTTGTCCGCGCGCAGGATGTCGTAAACGTTCAGGCCGGCGTTCGGCAGGACGTTGACCATCGGGATGTTGCGGGCGGCCAGGCCGAAGTTCGTGTCGACTTCGGGACCGGCGATGATCAGCGTGCGGGTCCAGCCCAGCTTGCCGAGGGTTTCGCGCAGACCGGCGGTCTTGGCATCCTTCAGCGTGAGGCTGTCAACGACGACCAGATCACCGGCGACGACCTTGGCCGACAGGGCGTGACGCAGGGCGAGGGCGCGAACCTTCTTGGGCAGGGAGAAGCCGTGGTCGCGAACGACCGGGCCGAAGGCGCGCGAACCACCGACGAACTGCGGGGCGCGACGCGAACCGTGACGGGCGCCGCCGGTTCCCTTCTGCTTGTACATCTTCTTGCCGGTACGCGAGTTTTCGTTCCGGGTCTGGACCTTGTGGGTGCCGGCACGGCGCTTGGCCAGCTGCCAGTTGACGTAGCGGGCCAGGATGTCGCCGCGGATGTCGGTGATGCCGAAAACGGCTTCCGACAGCTGGACGTCACCGGCGGCCTTGCCGTCGAGTTTGATGACCGGGAGTTTCATTACGCTTCACCGCCTTCGGTGGTTTCGACGGCCGGGGCCTCTTCAGCCGGCGTTTCCGCCGGTTGAGCCGCAGCAGCCGAACCGCCCTTTGACTTCACGCCGCCCGGGAAGGGAGCGTCGGCCGGACGGGCCTTCTTGATGGCGTCGCGAACCTTGACCCAGGTGCCCTCGTGACCGGGGACAGCGCCCTTGATCAGCAGCAGGCCACGCTCGACGTCGACGCGGAACACGGTGAGGTTCTGGGTGGTGACGATTTCCGTGCCGTAGTGGCCGGCCATCTTCTTGCCCTTGAACGTCTTGCCCGGATCCTGGCGCTGACCGGTCGAACCGTGCGAACGGTGCGAGACCGAGACGCCGTGGGTCGCTCGCAGACCGCCGAAGTTCCAGCGCTTCATGGCGCCGGCGAAGCCCTTGCCGATGGTCTCGGCCTGGACATCGACCTTCTGGCCGGCGACGAAATGGTCAGCCGAGAACTCGGAGCCCACATCCATCATGGCGTCCGCATCGATGCGGAACTCGGTGACATAGGCCTTGGGTTCCACCTCAAGCTTCGCGAAAGATTCGCGCTGGGCCTTGTTGGTGTTCTTGGCCTTTTTGGAGCCAGCACCCAGCTGCAGGGCGACGTAGCCGTCCCGCTCCTGAGTCCGCTGACCCACGACCTGACAGCCATCCAGCTGCAAGATCGTGACTGGAACATGCGCGCCGTCTTCAGCGAAGACACGCGTCATACCCAGTTTCTTGGCGATCACGCCCGTGCGCATCGGATCCCGCCTCTTTCTTATTAAATCTTGATCTCGACATCCACGCCGGCGGACAGGTCGAGCTTCATCAGCGCGTCCACAGTCTGCGGGGTGGGGTCGACGATATCGAGGACACGCTTGTGCGTGCGGATTTCAAACTGCTCGCGCGACTTCTTGTCGACGTGCGGCGAGCGGTTCACGGTGAACTTTTCGATCAGGGTCGGCAGCGGGATCGGACCACGAACGGTCGCGCCCGTGCGCTTGGCGGTGTTGACGATCTCGCGCGTCGAAAAGTCGAGGACGCGGTGATCGAAGGCCTTGAGCCTGATGCGGATGCTTTGATCCATATCGGTCGTATTTCCCAAGCAGGCGAACCTGCGTCCCTGTGAACCATTTCAAAGACCGGAGGCCTTCAGGCACGAATGCCTTCAGAGTACGCACGTCCGCAAAAACGATCGGCCCACGCAGCGAACCGCGAAGGCCGTTGAAGTCCTGGGTCACTGCAAAGAACAGGGTCTCAGGTCGTTCCTGCGAACCGCGTCTGCATCCCAAAAACACGCGGGGTGCACAGCCGGTCCAACAAGAGTGGGCGCTTATGACGATTGAGTCCCGCTTCGTCAAGCGGCGAAACGGGGTCAGGACGGTCTTTCCACCATTGGCAGACGTGAAGAAGGCCCGGAGGGTTCCACGCTCCCGGGCCTTCCCACGCGCGGCGGCTGAGGGGGGGGATCAGCTGCCGATACGAATGTCTCCGCTACCCGCGATGGAGCGGCTGACCGAGCCGGTGGCCCGGGCGATGCTCACATCGCCGCCGCCGGCTATCGAGACGCCGACGTCGCCGGCCACCCCGCCGAAAACGACGTCGCCCGACCCCATGATACTGAGGCTGACATCGGGGCTCGTCCCGCCACGGACCTCAACATCGCCCGAACCATTGATGGCTACATCGAGGGGGCCGTTGATCCGGGCCACAGCAACGTCACCTGAGCCATTGATGGCCACATCGAGGTCACGGGTCGCACCCGCAGTGATGGATCCCGATCCATTGATACTGAGATCGAGCGACGCCGAGTTTCCGGCGCGAATATCGCCCGATCCCCCGATACTCAGCGACACCGTCCCTTCGGTATTGGCGACATTCCAGTTGCCGCAGCCGCTGGTGCCCAGGTCGACCGATGAGGCACCCCGGCCGACCGAGCCGAACACGGCCCCCGAGGCCGATACGTCCACCTGACGCGGCGTGCGGATGACGATCAGCGGCGCGTCGGCGATGTTGATCCGGCCGTGGTCGCGCACCTCGACCGAGGCACCGTCTCCGGGGCGGGCAGCGTTGCCGGGACCGGACCGGCACTCCCGGATGCTGTCGCTGCGGTTGAGGAAGCCCCGGCGGTGCAGGCCGCCGTCGATACGCACCACATTGCCGACGCGGGAAACCTGGATGACCGGAAGGCCGGATGCGCCCTGCTCGACCTCGACGGCGACATCCGTGCGGTCCTCGACGATCACGGCCACACGCGCAACGGCATGGCTGATTTCGACCCCGGGACCCGCACTGGCGAAGGCAGGGGCAGCCAGCACGGCAGCGGCGGCGATCAGGGCGGAAGCGATAAAGGGTTGCATGACGGCCATTCCCTCTCCGGACTATGCCCGGAAAGTGCGCCCGCCCCCGTCTTCAAGTCACCTTAAATCGAGGTCATGACCTCGTTGTAATCATCTCCTCACCGCCGCGAAGCGCATGGGGCGAAGACTTATGAGCGCAGGGCCCCTGCCCCGTCCGCGACGCCGACTTCCGGTTCGAAGTCCCGCTCGAAGCTTTCCAGCCGGCTCTTCAGGGTTCCCGCCCGCTTCAGCGCCAGCGAGGCGGCCCAGCGGGCCGCGAGCTCCGGTGTGGTCATCCGGTCGGTCATGCGCGGCCGTCCACCCCGGCTGCGCAGCACGGCGTTGGCGAACAGCGCCCCGTTGCGGAAGCGCGACGGCCAGGTCTGGAATTCCATGGACAGGGAGACGCAGAAGCGGTCGAGGTTCTCGACACGGTGCGGGGCATAGATCGGCCAGGTCAGGGCCTGGCCCGGCTCGAGGTCGATGACCTGGGCATCGGCCTCGAAGGCGCGGTCATAGGGCAAATCCTCGGCGGTCTGGCGCGACACCACCTTTTCCATATCGACCTCGGCCAGATGGGCCTCGTCGCCGGGATAGACGAAGATCCGCTTGCGGCCGCGCATATGGAA
>CANMXH010000027.1 GCA_947501315.1 Caulobacteraceae bacterium
GCCAGAAACAGAAAAAGGCCAGCCTGGCGGCTGGCCTTTGCTTTGGCCCCTTTCGGGGCGTGGACCTTGCGATCCGGCGGCCGAAGCCGTTGAAGAAAAATATCGGTTCGGGCTCCGAAATCAAGCGGGATCGGCGCGACAGCCGACACTGGGGGTGTCCTGTCCACCGCCCGCACCATCGCAGGCGTGGCCACCAGTTTACCGCGCTTCGGAGGATCGTTCATCCAAGAGTTGTGACTCCGGAAGCCTGGCTGTTCAAGGGGGCTACAGGGACTTCTGCGTCGGCGTCGGTCAGACCGGCGCCGACTATTCGAACTCCACCAGCACATCGTCCGCCGCAACAGGATCGCCGGCTGCGGCGCTGACCGCCTTTACCACGCCGTCCCGCTCTGCCTTGAGGATGTTCTGCATCTTCATGGCCTCGATGATGGCGACGGTCTCGCCGGTCTTGACCTCCTGGCCCACCGTCACCGGGATGGAGACGACGAGGCCGGGCATGGGGGACTGGATCAGTTTCGAGGTGTCGGCGGCGACCTTCTCCGGCAGGCGGGCGTAGAGGGCGGCGACGGCGGGGCTGAGGACGCGGACGCGGGCGCGGGCGGCGCGGGTGCGAATGCTGAAGCCGTCGGCGACGCGGGCGACCTCGGCGGTAAAGGAGATGCCGTCCAGCACAGCGCGGAACTGGGCCAGGCCCGGGCGCCAGTCGATGTCGCTCAACTGCAGGGCACGATCCTCGCCGGCGAGGTCGAGGGTCAGGGCCTCATCGTCGTCATAGGAGAGGGAGACGCCGTGGGCTTCCCGGTCAATCAGGACGATCCAGTCGGTGCGGCCGGAGGGGTCGCCGGAGGCTTCGGCGGCGATCTCGTTCATGGCGGCGGCCGAGGCGATCAGGATGTCGGTCTGGCGGCGGTCGGGGGTGAGGCCGTGGAAGCCATCCGGGAACTCGTCCTTGATGTAGCTGGTCGAGATGTTGCCGGAGCGGAAGCGCGGCTGGTCCATGACAGCGGCGAGGAAGGGGATGTTGTGGCCGACGCCCTGGATATGGGTGTCCTCCAGCGCCCGGGCCATGCCGTCGATGGCGGCGTCGCGGGTCTCGCCCCAGGCGCAAAGCTTGGCGATCATGGGGTCGTAGAACATGGAGATCTCGTCGCCCTCGCGGACGCCGGAGTCATTGCGCACCGTATAGTCGCCCTGGTCGCCTTCCTCGGGCTGTTCATAGCGGACGAGGCGGCCGATCGAGGGCAGGAAGCCGCGGTAGGGGTCCTCGGCGTAGATGCGGCTCTCGATGGCCCAGCCCTTGATGGCCAGGTCCTTCTGTTCGAAGGCGAGCTTTTCACCCCAGGCCGAGCGGATCATCTGTTCGACCAGATCGACCCCGGTAATCAGTTCGGTGACCGGATGCTCGACCTGAAGGCGCGTGTTCATCTCGAGGAAAAAGAACGATTTGTCCTGCCCCGCAACGAACTCGACCGTGCCGGCACTGTCATAGTTGACGGCCTTGGCGAGGGCGACAGCCTGGGCCCCCATGGCGGCGCGGGTCTCCGGATCGAGCAGGGGGGAGGGGGCCTCCTCGATGACCTTCTGGTTCCGCCGCTGGATCGAGCACTCGCGCTCGAACAGATGGACGACATGGCCGTGCTTGTCGCCCAGCACCTGAATCTCGATGTGGCGCGGGTCGATGATGAATTTCTCGAGGAAGACGCGGTCATCGCCGAAGGCACCCAGCGCCTCGGCCTTCACGGCGGCGAAGCCCTCGGCCATGTCGGCGTCGGAATGGGCGACGCGGATACCCTTGCCGCCGCCGCCGGCCGAGGCCTTGATCATGACCGGGTAGCCGATCCCGTTGGCAATAGTGACAGCTTGCTCCGTCGTCTCGATCAGGCCCATGTGGCCGGGGACGGTGGAGACCCCGGCGGCGGCGGCCAGCTTCTTGGAGCTGATCTTGTCGCCCATGGCCTCAATGGCCTCGGGGTTGGGGCCGATGAAGGCGATGCCCTCGTCGCGCAGGCGACGGGCGAAGCCGGCGTTCTCGGACAGGAAGCCGAAGCCGGGGTGGACGGCCTCCGCGCCCGTTTGACGCACCGCCTCCACGATCCGGTCGGCCAGCAGATAGGACTGGGCCGCCGGAGCGGGGCCGATCAGCACCGCTTCATCGGCCATCTCGACCGCCAGCGAACCGGCGTCGGCCTCGGAATAGACCTGCACCGTCGCAATACCCATGCGGCGGCAGGTCTTGATGATGCGGACGGCGATTTCGCCGCGGTTGGCGATCAGGATCTTGGAGAACATGTGTCTTTGAATCTGAAGCGAACGTGATCGCAGCATGGGATGAGCGCCCCGATTAGGCCGCGATCCCACGGGAGTAAACCGAGGGGGCGTTCACCTGAGCCGCGTATGGGCTTGGCAAGGGCGGTTCCGATGGGGTTTAACCCCTTCCAGTCCCGTTCATTCCTGTCCGCTCAACCCGATCCCGTCCCTGTCCCGCTTACTGGCCTGGAGCCTGACCTGATGTCCCGTTTCCTCTCCGTTGTCGCCACTGCAGCCCTGGTCGTCGCCGTCAGCGCCGGCAGCGCCTTCGCCCAGGACTTCCGGGCCCTGGCACGACAGGACCTGCAGCGCGCGCATGATGAACTGGCTGCCAACCATCCGGCCCCGGCGATCCCGGGCGCAGCCAGCCAGGGCTTCCGGGCCTGGCTCGACACCGGCCTGCAGGAATCGCTGGCCCTGGCGCCGCGCGCGAACAGCGGCGACAGCCACGCCTATCTGATGCGCTTCTTCGCCGGCGGCTTCCGCGACTCCAATATCCAGGTCAGCCCGACGTTCGAGGGCGCGGGCCCCTATTTCGGCATCAGCTGGCCGGGTTTCACCACCGGCTGGCGCAACGGCCGCTATGTCGTGACCTATGTGAAGCCGGGAACGCGCAATGCACCGCGGGTCGGCGACGTGGTCACCGACTGTAACCTCATCCCGATCGAGGAATTCGCCCGCGCCAAGCTGGACCGCTGGGAAGGCAATCTCGAGACCGAGGCCGGTCGGGTGACTTCGGCCCCCTATCTGATGTGGAACCGGAACAATCCGTTCACAACCGGCGTGCCCTCGCAGTGCAGCTTCCAGTCAGGCCGCGGCCGTCCGCGCGATATCCAGATCCGTCCGCTCCCGATTGTCCCGGGTGACCTCGAGGCTGCCTATCGCGCCACGGTCTATATGCCGCCGGCGACGCCGCTGGCGGTTGAGACGGTCGACGGTCGCCCGTGGCTGCACGTTCATTCCTTCTCGGACAGCGCCGGCTGGCCGGCGTTCAACGCCGCCGTCGAGGCCCAGGCGGCCGCGCTGCGCGGCCCGCAGGGCTTCGTGCTGGACCTCCGTGCCGCCCGCGGCTCTGGCGAGAACTCCTCGACTGCACGCGGCTACGGCCTGGCCAACCGCATCTGGACGCCCGAGTTCACGGTCAGCCGCCAGCCCGCCGCGGGTGACATCACCTACCGCGCCACCCAGGGCAACCGCGACTGGTACGCCGGTGCCCTCGGTCGCATGGAGGCCGATCCGTATTTCGTGCAGGAGTCCATGTTCGTGATCGAGCAGACGCGCGAGATCGTGGCTGCGTTTGACGCCGCCATCGCGGCCGGTCAGCCGACCTTTACACTCGCCGGACGTCCGGCGGTTTCGGACACAGGCGCAACCAACCCGGTGCAGGGGCCTGTGATCGTTCTGGTCGATGCCGGCTGCTCGGGCGGCTGCCTCGATACCCTGGACCTTCTGTCCCGGCTGCCGAACGTGCGTATCGCCGGCTCGACCACGGCCACCGACTCGATCTTCGTCGAGCCGACGGTCGAGCGTCTGCCGTCGAACTATTCGGACCTCAGCTACGGCCACAAGGCCTGGACCTCGCGTCCGCGCGCCAACAACCAGCCCTATGCGCCGGCCCAGGGCCTGATCTACGCCGGTGACCCGGTGGACGAGAACGCCGTGCGGGCCTGGGTCGGAACGCTGTTCCAGTAAGGCACCCGACCCCGGCGTCTGACGGGGTTGATATCAGGACCGGGCCGGGCGGGGTGGAACCCTCGCCCGGCCCTTCCTATGTTCGGGCCATGACCGATCAGGACACCGCCATGACTCACCGTTCCGCGTCCGGCTATGACCTGACGCCCCCCAGCAACAGCCAGCGGGCGGCGCTGGAAGCGGACCTGTCCACCGAGGAGAAGCGTGTCCTGCTGGCGCATGGCACCGAGGCCCCGTTCTGCGGGACCCTGCTGGGCGAGAAGCGGGCCGGGGTCTTCTGCTGCCGGGAATGCGGCCTGCCGCTGTTCCGCACCGGGACCAAGTTCGAAAGCGGCACCGGCTGGCCCAGTTTCACCGCGCCGGTTGACCCTGCTCACGTCCTCGCCATCACCGACCGGTCCCACGGCATGACCCGCACCGAGACCCGGTGCGCCCGCTGCGACAGCCATCAGGGCCATGTGTTTCCGGACGGGCCCGGGCCGGGCGGCCTGCGCTACTGCATCAACTCCGTGGCCCTGACCTTTGTGGCCGAGGGCGGACCTCTGCCCGACCCCTTGGGACGCGGCGACGGAATGGCCTGAAAGACCGGCCTGAAAGACCAGCCTGACCTTGGCCTCATTTGGGGTTAGGGTGCGGGCTCCGGTGGAGTTCGTAGCATGGCCGTTTTCGCACTGATCCTGACGGCCGCGCTGCTGGCGTCCGATCCTGACGGCGTCGTCGTCACCGCTCCGGCCACGCCGGTCGATCTGGAAGCCACCGTCCAGCCAGTTGCCGCCTCGACCGAGGGGGCGACCCAGGACGCCGTGCCTCACGGCCTGACGACGGACCAGCAGATCGACCGCTGGATCGCCGGCCGCTCGACCGCCGACAAGCCCTGGGCCGAGCCCGCCCGTGAGGTCGCCGACGATCGCAAGCCGCACGGCGAGGTCAGTTTCGGCATCGGCACCGGCGGCTACCGCGACTATGGCGTGGCGGTGTCCCTGCCGGTCGGCGAGAACGGTCGGCTGGATCTCAGCTATCACCAGGTCGAGAACGGCTATCCCTACGGGGGGTATGGCGGCGGCTACGACAATCCTTATTTCGACGACAGCGGCTATGCCTTCCCCGGCTATCAGCCTGAGGGCGTGGCCGGGGCGTTCGAGGCGCGGGTCATGCGGCCGGGCGGCCCGCCGCGGCGCTATCCGCTGGTTCAGCCGAATCGGGCTGACTGAGACCCGGTACCCGCGAGGTCAGGCTCAAACGGAAAAGGACGGCGCTTCAGGAAGCGCCGTCCTTTCTGTCTTCAGGGTGGTGCCGCCGGGGGGAATCGAACCCACGACCTCAGCCTTACCAAGGATGCGCTCTACCACTGAGCTACGGCGGCCTGATCTGAGGAAGCGGCCCTATAGCCAACCGGGGACAAAGGGGGAAGCCCCCGAACCACTTTTGCTTCGATTGCGGGATAAAAGTGGTTCGCGCGTCCCGGGAGGCGTGTCCGCTTGCGGAAAAGCCTGACACGGGGTCTGGTCAACCCCATGGATGAGTCGAAGGCCACCTTGCCCCAACCCGATCTGCCGGTCAGCCTGCCGGATCCCCTGGCACCGGCGAAAACGCCCGCGACAGAAAGGGCCCAGCGCCTTGCCTCGGCCCTGCGGGACAACCTCCGGCGTCGCAAGGCGGCGGCCGGCCCGGGGAAGGCTGCAAAGCCGAGCAACTGAATGTCATCGCCCGGACGGTTGTCGGCCTTTCGCAAGGGTGGCGGTCCGCGCTAGAGAACCCAACCCCTTGCGCCCTGCTCGGGGCCGCAAGAGACGATATGGACAGCATCGCCATCACCGGCGGCGCCCGTCTGAACGGAAGCATTCCGATCAGCGGCGCCAAGAACTCCGCCCTCAAGCTGATGGCCGCATCGATCCTGACCGATCAGCCACTGCTGCTGACCAATATGCCGCGCCTGGCGGATACCAAGTTTCTGGGACGTCTGTTGCGGGAGCTCGGGGTCCAGGTCACCGAGCGCGACGGCGCTGACGGACAGGAGACGCTGTTCCACGCCGCGGCCCTGACCTCGACCTTCGCGCCCTATGACCTGGTCCGGCAGATGCGGGCTTCGTTCAATGTGCTGGGGCCGCTGCTGGCGCGCACGGGGGAGGCCAAGGTTTCCCTGCCCGGCGGCTGCACCATTGGCGCGCGGCCGGTCGATCTGCACCTGCAGGCCCTGACGGCCATGGGCGCCGAGATCGAGCTGGAGGAGGGCTATGTCATCGCCCGCACGCCGAACGGGCTGAAGGGGGCGGAGATAGAATTCCCCTTC
The DNA here is from genome assembly GCA_947501315.1 of Caulobacteraceae bacterium. Taxonomy (GTDB): domain Bacteria; phylum Pseudomonadota; class Alphaproteobacteria; order Caulobacterales; family Caulobacteraceae; genus Brevundimonas. The sequence continues at coordinate 6,290 of CANMXH010000027.1, forward strand.
GTCTCGGTCGGGGCGACCGAGCACGCCCTGCTGGCGGCGGTGTTGGCCGATGGTGTGACCGTCCTTCGCAAGGCCGCGCGTGAGCCGGAGATCGGCGACCTCGCGCGCTGCCTGACCGCCATGGGGGCCAGGGTCGAGGGGATCGATACCGATGTCCTGACCATCACCGGGGTGTCCTCGCTGGGCGGCGCGACCTGGTCGGTGATTCCCGACCGGATCGAGATGGGTTCCTATGCGGTGGCGGCGGCCATGACCGGTGGCCAGGTGCAGCTGACCCGGGCCCGGCCGGAGCTGATGGCAGCCCTGAGCGACAAGATGATCGAGGCCGGGGTCGAGGTGACGCCGACATCAGATGGCGTGATCGTAAAGCGCGACCCGGCCTTGCGCCTGAAGGCGGTCAATGTGGCGACCGAGGTCTATCCGGGCTTCGCCACCGACCTGCAGGCCCAGTTCATGGCCCTGATGACCACAGCCGACGGCGACAGCGTCATCCATGAGAACATCTTCGAGAACCGCTTCATGCATGCGCCGGAACTGGCGCGGCTGGGGGCGGACATCCATGTCCAGGCCGGGGAGGCGGTGGTGCATGGTGTCACCACCCTGCATGGTGCCCAGGTCATGGCCACGGATCTCCGGGCGTCGGTCAGCCTCGTGATCGCCGGCATGGCGGCCCAGGGCGAAACCACCGTCGGCCGCGTGTATCACCTCGATCGCGGGTTTGAGCGACTGGAAGAAAAGCTCAGCGCCTGCGGGGCGGAGATTCGCCGTGTGCGGGACTCTGCCCATGAGCACTGAGGCCGGCGAGGTCGGGGCGGACATGACGGCGGTCGCGCCGGCCGAGCCGCTGCGCCTGCTGGCCGGGGACGCCGAGGACCTGCACATCATCTCGGCGGCCCTTCAGGACGCCATTCTGCGCCCCGTTGATATCGTCTGGGAGCCCGGTTCGAGGCGGGTCACACTGAAGCTGAGCCGGTTCTGCTGGGAATGCGGCGGCACGCGCGTCATGGCGGCCATGCAGTTCGGCGATGTCATTGCGGTGAAGAGCCGCCGCCTGCCGCGCCTGCCCGAGAGCGCGCTGGAACTGCTCGCCATGGAGTTTGCGCCGGACGAGGCCCCGGGGGGGCGGGTGATTCTGATGTTCGCCGGCGGCGGCGATCTGCGCATCGACGTCGAATGCCTCGACGCCGTGCTGACCGATCTGTCGGAACGCTGGCCCGCCCGGTTGGCACCGAGCCATCTTTCAGAAGCGGGGGAACCCGGGTGAGCGAACACCGGCTGACCTCGATCGACCTGGACTCCGCGACGCTGCAGTCCGCGACCGCAGAGATCGAGCACGAGCGCCGTGTCGCCATCTTCGACCTGCTGGAGAAGAACAGCTTCGAGCCGACGGGCGCTGCGGGAGGCCCCTATGGGCTGAAGCTGGCGATGGTGGACGGACGGCTGGCCTTCGATATCACCGGGCCGGAGTTCCACCGCGTCCACGGCCTGTCGCTGACGCCGCTGAACAAGGTGGTGAAGGACTATATCGCCATCTGCGACAGCTATTACGAAGCGTTGCGGGGGACCTCTCCGGCGCAGATCGAGGCCGTCGACATGGGCCGGCGTGGCCTGCACAACGAGGGTGCCGAAATCCTGAAGACCCGTCTGGACGGCAAGATCGCCATCGATCACGAGACGGCGCGGCGGCTGTTCACCCTGGTGACGGCGCTTTACCGGCGGGGGTGAAGAGGGTGGTTGGTGATTGGTGATTGGTGATTGGTGGTTGGCTGATGCCGCTGCTGGTGTCTGCTGGCTCATCGCCTCTGCCTGAGGCCGACAACCACCAATCACCAATCACCAATCACCTGCCCGCTCGACCGCGCCTCGACTAACCGGTGATTTTGGTGCATTAGCGCGCCCTTCAAACGACGCGCGCTTTCGCCCGGCGCGCGTTCTGATTCCGGATCACAGGGCGCGAGAGGCCGCATGGCTAAGGAAGAACTGCTCGAGTTTCCCGGCGTCGTCAGCGAACTGCTGCCGAATGCGACGTTCCGCGTGCTGCTCGAGGGCAACGACCACGAGATCATCGCCCACACCGCCGGCAAGATGCGCAAGAACCGCATCCGCGTGCTGGCCGGCGACAAGGTCCTGGTCGAGATGACGCCCTATGACCTGACCAAGGGCCGTATCACCTATCGCTTCAAGTAGGGACGGGCTCGGATGAGCCGTCCGGAACTGGTGCTGGCCTCGGCCAGTCCGCGCCGTATCGAATTGCTGGCGCTGGTCGGAATCACCCCCGACCGCGTCGAACCCGCCGACATCGACGAAACGCCGCTGAAGGACGAGACGCCGTCGCGCCTCGCCGCGCGGCTGGCTGTGTCCAAGGCAGAGGCTGTGGCGGCCGGAGCGCCGGACGCCGTCGTCCTGGCCGCTGACACGGTGGTGGCCGTGGGCCGCCGGCTGCTGGAAAAGCCGGCCGATGAGGCCGAGGCGGTCCGGTTCCTGAAACTGCTGTCGGGCCGGAACCATCGGGTCTTCACCGGTGTGGCCGTGACCGCCGGGGTCCGGACCACGTATCGGGTCGTCGACACCCGTGTCAGCTTCAAGGTCCTGTCGGACGCCGAGATCACGGCCTATGTCGCCTCGGGCGAATGGCGGGGCAAGGCAGGGGGCTATGGCATCCAGGGCCGGGCCGGGGCCTTCGTTACCCGACTGGTCGGCAGCTATCCGGCGGTGATGGGCCTGCCGCTGTTCGAGACGGTCAATCTGCTGAACGGGGCCGGCTGGCGCGCATGAGCGGGGTCGAGGTCTTCCTTGACGACACGCCCGGCGAGGTCCGGGGCGTGGTCGCACGGGATGGCCGGTTCGAACATCTGCTGATCCAGCGCGAGGACGACGTCGCCGAACATCGTCTCGGCGCGCGCTGCGTCGGACGAATTGCCTCGGTCCATCCGGGGCTGAAGGGTGCCTTCGTCGATCTGGGCACGGACCTGCCCGGTTTCCTGCCCTTTCGCGGACAGGATCGGCTGAATGAGGGGCAGAAGGTCGAGGTCGAGGTCTCGGCAGAACCGCGTGAGGGCAAGGGGCCGACCCTGCGCCTGATCGGGCCGGGGGCGGGGGCGCCGCGTCTGCTCCTGCCCGGACCGACGGTGGCGGAGACGCTGGCTGTCCTCGCGCCCGGCGTGGAACCCGTCACCGGCCTCGCCGGGATTCAGGCGGGCCGGAGCGCGGAGGAAGAAGCGGGCCTGCCCGTCGAACTGTTCCCGGAGACAGGCCTGGATCTGATGATCCAGCGCACCCGGGCGCTCATCGCGGTCGATCTGGACCTCGCCCCGGCACCGGGCGTGTCATTCGGGGCACCGGCAAGGACGCGCGCGAACCGGCAGGGCCTGCACACGGCGGCCCGCATGATCCGGCTCAGGCGCTGGGGCGGGCTTGTGGCGGTCGATCTGATCGGGACGGGCCACGATGGCGACGCCGTCCTGATTGCGGCCAGACAGGCGTTCGGCGGCGATCCGGACGTGGTTTTCGGGCCGGTGAACCGGTTCGGCGTGCTGCAACTGGCCGTGCCATGGCGGCGCACGCCACTGGAGGAGATTCTCAACGGACGCGACAGATCCCGACGACCGGAACAGCGGGCGCAGGATATTGCGCGCAGCCTGCGGTTCGCCCTGCTGTCGGATACGAAGAGCCCGCGTATCACGGCGCGGGCGGCACCGGTGGATGCCGCCCTGGCCGGACCGCTGGTGGCGCGTCTCGGTCCGCGCGCCCATCTGAAATGCGATCCGGCGATGGCACCGGGCGCGTTTCTGCTCGAGGATCAGTGATCATGGCCCTTTGCCCGACCTGTCGCCGCAAACCGGCGGACGCCAAATACAAACCCTTCTGTTCCCGGCGCTGCGCCGACATTGACCTCCAACGCTGGTTCACCGGCGGATACGTCATCCCGGAAAGCGTCGACGACGTCTCGACGGAAGACCCGGTCGAAGACTGATCTGACGGCTGGACACCCCCGGGCGGCTCGCCTATAGACCCCCCCTCGCGCGAGCAGACGGCTTGCCTGGGTAGCTCAGTTGGTAGAGCAGCGGATTGAAAATCCGCGTGTCGGTGGTTCGAATCCGCCCCCAGGCACCATCGCCCCTTCCCGATCCGGGAACCTGGCGCGATCCCATCATGAAAATGTCGTTTTCGGCCGGAATCTTCAGCTTCGGGGCTGCTGGCTCCCTTGCTAGGGGAAAAGCACCGTCCTGCACTTGACGCTCTGGTATGCGTTCGCCAAAGGAGCTTGACCGCGTTCTTTTGCGGGGAGTTGATGGAAGCAGGGAAAACGGTTTCCCGGAACCTGTCAGCGCCGCGTCGGAAGCCATGTGGCAACCGGCAGCGTCAGAAGGCGTTCCAAGGATCGGGGGATTTCCTTCGTATCGGCGGACAAGAATTTCATCGAGGGCGGTCGTCGTCTGCGGCCGTTCCTTTTGGGTTCCACAAGTCAGACTAATCAGCAGGAACTGGCGAACTATGTTCGATTTCAAGAAGACCAACATCCTCCTGGCCATGGCCGCCGCCGGCGTTCTTATGGCCGGTACGCCGGTTCTCGCGCAGGATGCTCCCGCCGCCGCTCCGGCCGCCGCAGCCGCCGCTCCGGCCGCTGACGCCGCCGCACCCGCCGCTGCCCCGGCTGCAGAAGCCGAGCCCGCCGCAGAGGCCGCTCACGGCAAGCTGACCCCGGCCAGCATGTTCATGGAAGCCGACCCGGTCGTTAAGGTCGTTATGATCGGCCTCGTCCTGGCCTCGGTCTTCTCGTGGGTTCTGCTTCTCATCAAGATGTTCGAGTTCGGTGCCCTGAACCGCAAGACCGACCAGTTCCTCGAAAGCTTCCGCCAGGCCCGCACCATCGCGGACATGCGCAAGGTGGCGACGTCGGACGAGTTCGACGGCAACCCGCTGGCCGACATGGCCGCCGCGGCGACCGACGAAATCGAATTGTCGCGTCAGGCTGGCCTCTCGGTCACCGGCGATCACGCCGACTCGGCCCTGATGCGCGCCCAGCAAGCTGTCAGTGCCGTTCAGGCCGGCCTGGCCAAACGCCTTGCAGGCGGCCAGCAGTTCCTGGCCTCGACCGGTTCGACCGGCCCGTTCGTGGGTCTGTTCGGTACGGTTTACGGGATCATGAACTCCTTCATCGGCATCGCGAACACCAACACGACCAACCTCGCCGTCGTCGCCCCCGGTATCGCCGAGGCGCTGCTGGCCACCGGTATCGGTCTGTTCGCCGCTATCCCGGCCGTTATCTTCTACAACTACTTCAACACCCGCATCTCGGCGTACGGTACCCGTTCGGACGGTTTCTCGGCCGAACTGACCAACGCCATCTCGCGTAACCTCGACAAGGGAGCGTAAGCCCGATGGCCGCCAAACTTTCAGGCGGCGGGGGCGGCAAGTACCTGGTTGAGCAGAACAACGAAATCAACGTTACGCCATTCGTTGATATCATGCTTGTTCTGCTCATCATCTTCATGGTGGCGGCCCCTCTTGCCGCACCGTCCGTTGAGGTGAAGCTGCCGCGTGCCGTTGCTCCGCTCGCTCCAAACCCACCGACACCGATCTATATTTCGATCACCGCCGATGGTCAGGCCTACCTTGGCGACGGTGCCCTCGAACTGGACCAGATCGGTTCGGAGCTTACGGCCCAGATCGGCCGTCGCAGTCCGGCCGACGAACGTATCTTTATCCGGGCGGACAAGGGCACCCGCTACGGCGACTTCATGCAGGTCATGAATTCGCTGCAGGACAACGGCTTCTACAGCGTTGCCCTGGTCGGTGAAGATACGGACGTTCAGTAGGAAACGGTGAGATCATGACAGACATCCAATATCACCGTTCCAGATATGATGCGCCCAAGGCCAAGGGTCTGTTCGGGGTTCCCCCCGGCGTCCTTCTGGCCAGCATCCTGGTCGTCAGCATCCTGTTCTCGATCCTGGCGTTCTACTTCATCAACGCCCAGTTCAAGCTGCGGGAAATCAACTACTCGGACGAGTCGGTGGATGTTGAGCTGATCGAGCCCATCCCGCCGCCGCCACCGCCGCCGCCGCCGCCTCCGCCGGACACGCCCCCGCCGCCCAAGCTGCAGGTGCGTCCCCCGGTCGTGGTTCCGAACGCGCCGCCGCCGCCGATGACCCTGCCGATCGAGCCGACGAAGAAGGAAGACCGCGTCGAGTATCGGGGTCCCCCGGTTATCGTCCCCGGTCCGCCGCCGCCTCCGGCTCCGCCTCCGGCGCGTCCGTCGGTCGTGACGAACCCGAGCTGGGGTCGTCAGGTTCTTCCGGAATATCCGGAGCGGGCAGCCTCCCGTGGCGTCGAGGGTGTCTCCTCGGTCCGCGTCAGCTGTGGTCTGCAACCGAGCGGTAGCCTGACCGATTGTCGGGTGGTCTCGGAAGATCCGGAAGGCATGGGCTTCGGTGCCGCCGCCCTCGCAGCCGCCCGCCGCTCGCGGGTGACTCCGGGTACGGTTGACGGTGCCGCTGTCGGCGCCCGGGTGGAATGGACCGTCCGGTTCCGTCCGCCTCCGCCGGAGTGATCCGACGGATCTCTAACAAGTCAGCGCCCCGGAGGTCCGCTTCCGGGGCGTTTTCTTTCGGGGTCGCAGCGGGAACAGCAGGGCGCGGGGTGCAGCGTCCGGACGACGGACGGGCACAATCCCTTATCCGTCTTGATCGGCGCCCGAGACCCCGCTAGACACGCCGCTCGCGAGAGCGCGCCGCCTTAGCTCAGTTGGTTAGAGCGCCGGTTTGTGGAACCGGAGGTCCTCAGTTCAAGCCTGAGAGGCGGTACCATCTTCCATCGGTCGTCAGCCTGATGCGCCCCGGACCGGGGTAGTTCGCCGTAGCCCCGGGCTTTATGGTTCAATGACAGCCGGGGATGGTGCGATATCGGCACCCGGGCGTCTTCGCCGAAGGCCGGTCACGGGCCCGTCAAGCCTGGCGAGGGCCTCCGAGGCCGCGAGATAGCCGGCGGCGACGCCGACATCGAAACCCTTCCAGTCACGGATATCCAGCCGGTCCGGCGTCGGCTGGATCAGCAGATCCGTGGCCGCGCGCGAACTCTCGATATCGGCATCCGTGGTCAGGGTCGCCGAGCGCATCAGGATGGAGACGATGGGCGGACCGCGTCGCCAGGCGCCCGTCACGATCAGCCGCCAGATCGACGGCGGGTGTTCGATCAGGCCGGGATCGACGCCGCGGGCCTCGGACATGTCCACGCCGATGATCGGGCCGCTGTGCATCTGGCGCATGACCTCGGTCGGCAGGTTCTTCAGGACGGCGCCGTCGACGAGCACCTGACCGTCGATGACGATCGGTGGCAGCAGACCCGGGATGGCGAGGGACGCTCGCATGGCGCGGCGCATCAGGCCGCGCCTGTGCACCTCGATCCGGCCGCTGGTCAGATTGGTCGAGACAGCGAAGAAGGGTCGGCCCAGATCGGCCAGATCGGTTTCGCCATAGGCCTCGAGCAGCAGGCGATCGACCTTCTTCGCCCGGGTCATGGCCAGGATCGGGAAGGCCAGGTCCGAAAGCGGATCGCTCTCGACAAAGGATTTGTGGATTCGGGCTTCCAGCTCTTCCTGCGACCAGCCCATCGCCGGACCGGCGGCGATCACCGCGCCCATCGACGAGCCGCCGACGAAATCGATCGGCACCCTGGCCTCGTGCAAGGCCCTGAGCACGCCGATGTGCGCATAGGCCCGGGCCCCGCCGCCCGACATCACCACCCCGACGGCCGAACCTGTGATGACACGGGCCATACGATCCGTATCGGCCTTTTCGCCCTCGACCGCCTGGAACCAGCGGCCGGGCTGGATCGCATCCAGCCATACGGCGGTATTGGCGGGTCGGATCATGCGCGGGTCGCGCAACAGGACAAGGTCAGTACGGCGCTGAGCGTCCAGCACGCCTGCATGGGGCATGGGCCGGTTGGGCGGGGCCATCAGACCGTTGCCGACGACGAAGACCCGGTCGACCTGGCGAGCGCACAGGGCGGCCCAGGCGGGTTCGTCCATTTCGGCGACATAGAGGACGAAGTCGTGAGCATCCTCGACCCGGCTGAACCATTCGGCGGCCGAGGCGAGGGCGGTCTGGTCAATGACCTGGCAGGTGAAGCCTTCCGCCTCGATCGCGGCGGCGATCCGCTCGACAAAGGCGCGGATCGGGCGGGGGCGGGCCGAGATGAAGCCGAACACACTGGGCTCGCCGCCGCCGGAGCGACGGTCGCGGGCGCGCTGGATCATCAGCCGGGACAGTTCGACCATCAGGTCCGGCTCGGTCCGGGCCGCCTCGAAGAAGGCGTCGCGGGGCAGGGCCAGAACCTCGCTGTCGCGCAGGGCGACCACGTCTGCGGTGTGCTGGGTGCCGGCCAGCATGGCCATTTCGCCGGCGGGCTCGCCGGGCCGGATGACGCCAACGAACTGGGGCGGGCGGGCCTCGCCGTGATCGCGGCGGAACACGCCCAGACGGCCGCTGCGCAGCAGATAGAGGGTGTCGGCGGTATCGCCCTCGGCAAACAGGGTCTCGCCGCCGGTCAGGGCGAACCAGCTGGCGCGCGTGGTCTTGCCGCCCTCGAAGATGCGATGCAGGGCGTCTTCCAGCCGGTCGGAGCGGGGCGAGGGCATGGGCGCAGGCTAGCCGGAGTCGGCGGGAGTGATTAGTGGTTAGTGGTTAGTGGCTGGCCACCGCCGGTGAGGAAGCGCGATCAGCGCCGCCCTTCCGCGAGCAGAGACGCTGCAATCACTAACCACTAGCCACTAGCCACTAACCACTAACCACTAATCACCCCTACCAGGCCCCCATCTCCCGCAACCGCTTGGCCAGATCCTCCGGTACCTCGCCCGCATCGAGGGTCGACAGGTCGGGCGGGGCGTCCTTGGGTTCGAGATAGCGCCATCCCTGGAAGGGGCGGCGGGCCTGGGGGGCGGTGCGGATGACCTCGGGCGACAGGGTGATGTGGCACATCGAGGCCTTGCCCTCGCCCCGGGTGGCGATGTCGAGGATGGGCATCCGGCAGGTCACTGACCCCTTCATCACCCAGTAGATCGAGCCGCCGTCCTCCAGCTCCGCCGCCCGCTTGGGGGTCATGCGGGTGTGGACGGTCAGCCACTCGCCCTTGGCGGCACGGCGCTCCAGCGTCTCCACCTTTGCGACGCCGACGCAGAGCTTGATCATGTGGAGGGACGTGGAGGGCAACATGGGGCAGGCCTTAGCATCATCCGCACTGCCAGCGGGAGGCTTCCGGGCGGCGAGTTGGAGTTGGGTTGAAAGGGGGCCCGGAATGATCCGCTCATCCCCGCGAACGCGGGGACCCAGTGGTTTGGGTGACGGGGCGGGCCGAACGGTTCCAAAATGTGTGTCCTGAAGCAAAGGCGTCAAGCTGGACAGGACTGGGTCCCCGCGTTCGCGGGGATGAGCGGAATCTATTGGCCGTCAGCCATCACCACCGCCAGCACCGCATCCGCCACCACCTGATCGCCGACCGAGACGCCGATCTCGCCGACCACGCCGTCGAACGGGGCGACGAGGGCGTGCTCCATCTTCATGGCCTCCAGCACCACGACGGGCTGGCCCTTGGTGACGGTGTCGCCGGGTTTGGCGGGGGTGGCGACGATCTTGCCGGGCATTGGCGCGCGGAGGGCACCGTCGGAGGCGGGGCCGCCAGCTCCGGACCCGCCCCGGGCGAAGGCGCTCACCTCGAAGGCTGACCCGCTTTCGAAGGCAACCAAACGGGTCGCTGACAGGCCGATCAGTCGTGTCATTGGATGGTCGTCATCGTCGAGCATCCGGGCGATCTGCGGCACCCCGTCGACAACGACGGACTGGGTGATACGGGACGGCGCATTGGCCCTGAAGCCGACCGCACCGGTCAGACTGTCCCATGGCGAATCCGCGCTGTCCGCGGAACCCGCTGCGACGTGGCGCAAGCGGTGGGCGGCATCTTCGACCCCCATTTCCGACAGAGGCTCGGCGACGAGGTCGCTCTCTTCAGCGGCGATGAAGCCGGTGTCGACATCACCGGCCACGAACCGCGGGTGCTCCAGGCATTTCATCACGAAGGCGGCGTTGGTCCTGACCGGCCAGACCTCGACCTGCCCGGCCGCGTGCGCAAGCGCTTCCGCCGCCTCTTCCCGCGTTTCCGCATGGACGATCAGTTTGGCGATCATGGGGTCGTAGAACTGGCTGACCTCGCCGCCTTCTTCAACGCCGGTGTCGATGCGGATGTCGCCCGGCATGACGAAATGCTCGAGCTTGCCGATGCTCGGCAGGAAGCCGTTTGCCGGGTCCTCGGCATAGAGGCGGGCTTCCATGGCCCAGCCGTTCAGTTCGATCTCATCCTGTTTCAGCGGTATCGGCTCGCCTGCGGCGACGCGGAACTGCCATTCGACCAGATCGACGCCGGTGACCTCTTCGGTGACCGGGTGTTCGACCTGCAGCCGGGTGTTCATCTCCATGAACCAGATGCGGTCGGCCTTGAGGCCTTCGGAGGCGTCGGCGATGA
>CANMXH010000028.1 GCA_947501315.1 Caulobacteraceae bacterium
ACGAAACAGTCGAAGAAGCAGCGGCAGCGGGAGAACCCGCCCGACATCCTGCTGACCACGCCCGAACAACTGGCCCTGTTCTGCGCCTGGGATGGCGCGCGCGACTATTTCGCCGACCTGAAATGCGTCGTGCTGGACGAGGTGCATGCGATCTGGAGCGGCAAGCGGGGGGATCTGCTGTCGCTGGGTCTGGGGCGGCTGCAACAGTTCGCGCCGGCCATGCGGCGGGTGGCCCTGAGCGCAACCGTGGACGATCCGGAGATGATTGCGGGGTGGCTTCGTCCGGGCGGAAAAGCCCTCCCCCTCGATGGGGGAGGGTTGGGTGGGGGTGCGCGCGCCGACCTTCCGGAATCGGACGCGGGGGGCATGGTCGACGCCGCTCCATGCGTTACCGGGGGCAGCCTGCACACACCCCCTTCCCCGACCCTTCCCCCATCGAGGGGGAAGGGAGGCGCAGAGGTCACCATCATCCGCGGCGACCCCGGCGCCCCGCCGGTGATCGATGTCCTCGTCAGCGAAGGCCGGGTGCCCTGGGCCGGCCATACCGGCCAGCACGCCATTCCCGAGGTCTATGAGGCGCTGAAGCGCTCTGGCATGACCCTGATCTTCGTCAACACCCGCTGGCAGGCCGAGTTCGTCTTCCAGTCACTGTGGGCGATCAATGAGGACGACCTGCCGATTGCCCTGCATCACGGCTCGCTGGCGGCGGAGCAGAGGCGCAAGGTCGAGGCGGCGATGGCGCGGGGTGACCTGCGGGCCGTGGTCTGCACCTCGACGCTCGATCTCGGCATCGACTGGGGCGATGTCGATCTGGTGATCCAGATGGCGGCCCCCAAGGGATCGTCGCGGCTGGTACAGCGGATCGGACGGGCCAACCACCGGCTGGACGAGCCGTCGCGGGCCCTGATGGTCCCGGCCAGCCGGTTCGAGATGCTGGAATGCCAGGCCGCGCGCGAGGCCGTGGCTGCAAACGCCTTCGACCGGGAGCCGGTGCATACGGGGACGCTCGATACCCTGGCCCAGCACGTCATGGGGTGTGCCTGTTCCGAACCCTTTTCGCTGGATGATCTGTACACGGAGGTTTCCGGCTGCGGGCCCTATCGCGACCTGTCGTATGAACAGTTCGAGGCAGTGGTCGATCTGGTCGCCACCGGGGGGTATGCCCTGCGCACCTATGAGCGGTTCGCGCGGATCGTGCGGACGCGGGACGGCCGCTGGACCGTGCGCAACGCCCAGACGGCCCAGCGCCACCGGATGAATGTCGGGACGATCGTGGCGGCGGCGACCCTGAATGTCCGTGTCGCCTCCCGGCGCGGCGGCGCTTCGAAACAGCTGACCGGCGGGCGCAAGATCGGCGAGGTCGAAGAGCACTATTTTGAACAGATGTCGCCGGGTGACACCTTCGTCTTCGCCGGCCAGGTCTGGGCCTTCCAGGGCATCAACGGCATGGACGCCCTGGTCAGCCAGGCGGTCGACAAGGACCCGAAGATCCCGTCCTGGGGCGGCAACAAATTTCCCATGTCGACCTCGCTGGCGGATCGGGTGCGGACCATGATCCAGGACCGCGACCACTGGCGCGTCCTGCCGCCCGATGTGCAGGAATGGCTGGAGATGCAGGCGGCGCGCTCGATCATCCCCGATGCCGGGACCCTGCTGGTCGAGACCTTTGCGCGCGGCGCGCGGCATTATCTGATCGCCTATCCGTTCGAGGGCGGGCTGGCGCATGCGACCCTGTGCATGCTGCTGACGCGGCGGCTGGACCGGCTGGGGGTCGGGCCGCTGGGCTTTGTCTGCACCGACTATTCGCTGGCCATCTGGTCGATCAAGCCGATGGACCCTCTCGACCTCGACGCCCTGTTCGAGCCCGACATGCTGGGCGACGATCTGGAGAGCTGGCTGGCCGAGAGCTTCATGATGAAGCGAACCTTCCGCAACTGCGCCCTGATCTCGGGGCTGATCGAGAAGCGCCAGCCGGGCAATGAGAAGACCGGGCGGCAGGTGACCTTTTCCACGGACCTGATCTACGACGTGTTGCGCCGCCACCAGCCCGACCATCTGCTGCTGCAGACCGCCCGCGCCGATGCCGCGGCGGGCCTGCTGGATGTGGCGCGGCTGGGCCAGTTGCTGACGCGGATCCAGGGCCGGATCAGACATGTACCGCTGGAGCGGCCCTCGCCCTTCTGCGTGCCGGTGCTGGTCCAGATCGGCCGCGAACGGGTCGGCGGCGGACAGGCGGCGGAGATGATCCTGGATGCCTCGGCCTGCAGTTTCGACGAGGAGACCCTGATCGCCGAGGTGATGGCGGATGTGTCGCCCGAGCTGGCAGGGGCAGAATGAACGCCGCCCTCAGACAGGCCCTGTCCCCGGCCCGCTGCCCCAGCGGCGGCCTGCGCGTTCTGATCGAGGGCGAGCCCTGCGTGCTGCGGCGTTCAGGGGCGCTGTGGGTGCCGAACCACCGCACCCTGATCGCCGCGGACCTGCATCTGGAAAAGGGTTCGGCCTTCGCCGCCCGCGGCCAGATGCTGCCGCCCTACGACAGCCGCGCCACCCTCGACCGGCTGGAGGCCGAGATCGAGGCGCTGTCGCCGGCGGCGGTGGTGCTGCTGGGAGACAGCTTCCACGACGCGGCCTCGGTCGGCCGGATGGCGACGGACGACAGGACGCGGCTGGACCGGCTGGCGGCAGGCCGCGACTGGATCTGGCTGGAAGGCAACCACGACATCGCGGCGCTGGCGGGGTCCATGGACGATCTCGTCGGCGAGGTGGTCGAGACCATGGCGGTCGGCTCGCTGCGCCTGGTCCACGAGCCGCAGCCCGGTGTGCAAGCCGGCGAGATCGCGGGGCACCTGCACCCGGCGGCGCGGGTCGCCGCCCACGGACGAGGCGTACGGCGGCCGTGTTTCGTGACGGATGGACGGCGGGCGGTGCTTCCGGCCTTCGGGGCCTTCACGGGCGGGCTGGATGTGCGGGACCCGGCGATCGCGGGGCTGTTTGCAGAACCGCCTATGGCTGCGGCGCTGGGACGGGACCGGGTGCACGCACTGGCGTGGGAGACACTGCGGTAGAGCCAGGCCCTTGGCCATCGGCCTGTACTCCTTGTCATCCCCGATCTCCGCTTCGCTCCGTCGGGGATGACAAGCGCTACGACAACTGGGGTTGGAGGCGTCTTCAATATTGCGTATATTGAAGACGTCCAAGGAGGCGATCATGTCTCGCACCACCACCATGACCGTCCGGCTCAGCGGCGCGTTGAGCGATTTCGTGGCCTCGAACGTCGACGAAAACGGGGCCTACGAGAACATCAGCGAATATGTCCGGGACCTGATCCGGCGCGATAAGGAGCGGCGGGAGCGCGAGGCCCTCGACCGGCTGAAGGCCGAACTGACCCAGGCATTCGCCGCGCCGGAAGAGTCCTATGTCGCTCTGACTGCGGCCGAGGTCATCGCGCGCAACCGGACCTGACCGGATGGCCGTCCGCGTCCAGCAGGCGGCGTCGCACCGTCTCGACGACATTTACCGCTACACGCGTGAACGTTGGGGCGAGGCGCAAGCGGATAGCTATATCGGCGGCCTGTTCGACGCCTTCGCGCGCATCGAGACCCACGGCGTGACCTCCCGGCCCATCCCGGCCGAATTCGGCGTGGATGGCTATGTGTTTCGCTACGAGCGACACCTCGTCTACTGGCGGCGGCTGGCGAATGGAGACATCGGTATAGGGACCGTCCTCCACGAGCGAATGCATCAGATCGGACGGCTGCGGGAGGATCTGGGGCTTTAGATCAGGATTGTTGGGCTGCCAGCAGCGCGTTCGACGCCCCCTCCAGCCGCTCCTCCAGCGTCGCCATGAAGGCGTCCCGTTTCAGCCCCGCCGGGATGGCCGGCAGGAACTCATAGACCACCGTCCCCGGATAGCGGCGGAAGCCGTGCGCCGGCCAGTGGACGCCGGAGTTGGTGGCCATCGGGGTGCAGGGGCAGTCGAGGTCGCGGTAGAGGGCGGCGATGCCGGGCTTGTAGTCGGGGGCCGCGCCGACCGGGGCGCGGGTGCCTTCGGGGAAGATCAGCATCTGCCGGCCCTCGGCGAAGCGGAGGCGCGCCTGCCGGACCATGTCTTTCAAGGCCTTGGAATGGGCCGAACGATCGACCGCGATCATCTTCGTCTTGACCGCGAACCAGCCGAAGAAGGGCAGGGGCGCCAGTTCCTTCTTCATGATGAAACAGTTGTCCGGCAGGACCGCGAAGGGTGCAATGACGTCGAGCATCGATTGGTGTTTGCCCGCGATCAGGCAGGCCCCGACCGGCATGTGCTCAACGCCCCGGAACTCGACCTTGACCCCGGCGATCCAGCGCAGGCCGAACAGGGTGAATTTCGACCAGTTGCGGATTACCCACATGGCCGGGCGGTAGGGCATCAACAGGGCCGGGGACAGACCGACGGCGAACATGGCGAGCGACAGATAGAGCCAGCCGACGAACAGCAGCGAACGGATTGTGATCACTCAGGCGGCCTTTTCCATCGCGGGTTCGTCCGTGGCCGGACGATCGATCCCGCCGACCATGGCGCGGGCGAGGGCGGCGAGATATTTCATGTATTCCAGCGTCATTCGCCGGGCGGTGACGGCGGCCTTCCACCAGCGCGAATTGCCCAGCGACGGGGTCTCGACGGCATAGGGGGTCAGTTCGATCCCGGGGGCCGCCGCGCGGATCTCGGTCAGGGCGCGGGGCATGTGATAGTCCGAGGTCACCACGATCAGGCTGTCATAGTCCTTTGCCCCGGCCCAGGCGGCGATCTCCTGGGCGTTGCCGATGGTGTCCTCGGCCTCGAACCCCAGATCAACACAGCAGTTGAACAGCCGGTTGGAGCCGGGTGTCAGGGCGCGCAGCTCCTGACGGCGGACCTCGCGGTTGACGCCCGAGATCAGCACCCGCTTGCCCTTGCCCTGCTCGAGCAGGCGGATGGAGGCATTGACCCGTTCGGCCGAGGGGCCGGTCAGGGCCACGATGGCGTCGGCGCGGGCCGGCTCGGGCGCGGGGGTGAATCCCCGCACGCGATCGGCGAAGGCGAACAGGCCGATCGTCCAGATCAGCACCAGAGTGGCGATGAAGGTCAGAAACTTCATGTCCTGGACCTAGTGACCCCGCTTGAGCCGCGCCAGAGCGGTGACTCGCGCGACGACAACCGCCACCGTAGCCGCGAGCAGCGGACATGGCGAGAGGATCAGGAGGTCGCCCCAGGCCAGCGGCAGGGCGGGGGTCACACCTTCGGCCCCGCCGAGAAAGCGCAGGGCACCCACCAACCCCATGGCGACAACGGCCCCAACCGCCCCCGCTCCGGCCGCCAGCAGGCCATAGCGGACCTGGAAAAGGCCGGCGATGGTAGCATCCGAGGCACCGTTCAGGCTCAGGGTGTCCACCACGGCCGACTGCGCGGCCATGCCCGCCCGGGTGGCGTAGGCGACAGCGGCTCCGGCCGCCCCGGCGGTCAGCAGGAAGGCCGCGGCGGCCAGAAGGGTGATCAGCCCTGCTGAACGCTCGACCTCGCCGCGCCACAGGCTGTGGTCATCGACCGTGGCGTCGAGCCCGGCCTCGGCCATGGCCCGGCCCAGGGTGACGGCACTGGCGGGCGCGGCCGGATCCAGCCGCACGGTGACCAGATAGGGTATGGGCAGGTCGGGCAGGACGGCGTCTCCGACCCAGGGCCGCAGCAGGGCCTCGGCGGTCTTGCGGTCCATGGCCTCCGCTTCATCGACGCCCTCAACCCCGGCCAGGGTCTGGGCGGCCCGGGCGGCGGCCTCTGCACCGGTCTCGCCGACGCGCGGTCGCACCTGCACTGTCGCCTCGGATCTCAGCGCGCGGGCCCAGCCCTGGGCGGCCCGGTCCGCCGAAACGGCCCCGACCGCAGCCAGACAGGCCAGAAAACACAGGACGGCGATGAGCCCCGCCAGCCAGGCCTCGCCCCCTGCATCGCGCGGCAGCAGGGGCGCGCGCGTGTTGAACAGGCGGCGGATCATGACCCGCCACCGATCAGTTGCCCACCTTCGAGTCTCAGGACGTTCGCTCCGGATCGTTGGGCCAGGGCCTCGTCATGGCTGGCGATCAGCACCGTGGTCCCCAGCCGGTTCAGGGACTGGAAAAGTTTCAGCAGCCGTTCGGCCATGACCGCATCGACGCTGCCGGTCGGTTCATCGGCCAGGATCAGGTCGGGCTTGGTGATCACGGCGCGGGCGATGGCCAGCCGCTGCTTCTCACCGCCCGAGAACGACGGCGGCCGGTCGTGCATTCGGTCGCCCAGCCCGACCCAGTCGAGCATCTCCTCGACGTCGCCGGCATGGTCGGCCTGTTTCCCGCCCGCCAGCCTGAGGGGCAGGGCGACATTGTCGAAGGCTGACAGGTGGTCCAGCAGGCGGAAATCCTGGAACACCACCCCCATCCGGCGACGGAAGGCGGGCAGGGCGCGGCGCGGAACCATGGTGGCGTCCTCGCCGAACAGATGCAGGGTTCCGGTCTGCGGATGCTCGGCGAGGGTCAGCAGTTTCAGCAGGGTCGACTTGCCGGCTCCGGACGGCCCGGTAAGGAAGTGGAAAGAGCCGGCTGGCAAGATGAGGTTAACGCCCTGCAGCGTGCGGTGCGCTGCCGCATAGCCAAAACCCACGCCAGACAGGCGGACGGTGGCGGTCGCGGAGTCGGATTGATAGGCGCGGCGGGGCTGGACGGGCATGAGTTTCGGATCAGGACGCGGCCAGGCCGCGACGGGAGGGGGCGAAGAGCCTCGCAGTCAGCGCCCATGATACTGACCTGCCCGTCCTGCGCCACCAGCTATTTCACCCCGGATGAGGCAGTCGGGGCCAGCGGCCGGACCGTGCGCTGCAAATCGTGCCGCCACACCTGGCGGGCCATGCTGGAAGAGCCGTTGGAACTCTCTTACGCCCCGGCACCCGGCGAGGCCGTCAGTTTCAGCCAGCACGACGACCCCGAACCCGAATCACTGGCCGAGACTCCGGCTCCCGAACTGCCCAAGGCCTTCCGCGCCCGGGCCGAACAACAGCGCCGCCTGCGTCGCGCGGCGACCCATGGTGTGGTCTGGGCCGGCATCGCTTCCGGATTTGCCGCCCTGCTCGCCTCCGCCTGGCTGTTCCGCGTCGAGGTGGTCGAGATGGCCCCCCGCGCGGCTGCCGCCTATGCCGCCATCGGCCTGACCGTGAACCCGACCGGACTGGATTTCGAGGCGGTCAGCGCCAGACCTGTGCCGTCCGACCCGGGCAAGGTGCTGGTCTCTGGTGCCCTCAGGAATGTCCGTGACAATGAACGGATCGCGCCGCCGGTCCGCGTCGCCCTGCTGGACGCCCACGGCGCCGAGATCGGCCACGCCATCGTCCGCATCGATGCTGCGCCGGTGCTGCCCGGCAAGGTCCAGGGCTTCGCCGTGGTGATTCCCGATCCGGGCGCGCGCGGCCAGGGCGTCGGTGTTGCCTTTGTTCTGGACGAAGACCGGGACAAGGCGGCCCCGCATCCGGCCCCTGTCCATGCCGACACCCGCCGTTCCCCGGCGGCTCCGGCTCATGCTGCGGCCCATGAGGCCAAGGCACCTACGCCTGCGGCAGCCGCCGGTGCCGACGGTGGGTTGCGCCCCGCCCTGACTCCCGCCCCGCCGCCGGAGATGCGCCCCATCGACGCCGTGCCGGTGGTGGACACCCACCGTTAAGAGGCGGTATCCGCCTCGCATGGCTGACACCCCCCCAAAGCCCACCGTCCTGCTGCCCGAAGCCGAGGTCCAGCGCATCGTCGCCGATCTGGCCGCGCAGATCGCTCCGGTGATCGACGATGAGACCGTGGCGGCCGTGCTTCTGACCGGCGGCCTGTGGTTCGCGGCCGACCTGACCCGCGCCCTGTCGCGGATCGGCCGCAATGTCCGCTTCGACGCGCTGTGGCTGGCGTCCTATGGGGACGGGACCGAAAGCCGGGGCCGGATCGACGTCCATGCCAATTTCCAGCGCTCGATCGAGGGCCGCCGCGTCCTGATCATCGACGACGTCTTCGACACCGGCCTTTCACTGGCCGAGGCGGTGCGAATCGCCCGGGAAAAGGGCGCTGCGGAAGTCCTCACCGTTGTCTTCGCCAAAAAGCCCTGGCCCCTGCCGCGCGCCCCCGAGCCGGACTTCGTCGGCTGGGATGCCCCGAACCGGTTCCTCGTGGGTTACGGGCTGGATCACGCGGGCACGCTGCGCGGACTGCCGGATGTGTGCGCGCTGGACTGAGGGGTCAGGCGTTGGTCGCTGGCCGCCGGGATTTGCGCCGCCCCGGCGCCCGATTCAGCACCTCATCCTGTTAAGGACGCGCCCTGACCACCGCCCCGGCAAGCGCCTCAAGCAGCGCGCCCCGGCCTGAAGCGCGCCGTTGAGCCGCTCGGAAGGGTGCAAGCTAAGCCTGGCCGGGGTTGGCGCCCGAACCACCGTAGGGGTTCGAACTGGGGCCGCCGTCGATGGGAACCTGGCTGGCCGGACGGTTGACGGTCGCGGGCTCGGGCAGGTTGGGGGCCCGTCCGTCGCGCATGCCGCGCTCTGTCTGCCTGGCCGGCGGGGCGTCGAGGTCGGCCATGCGACCGCAACCGGCGGCGGAGACGACGATCAGGGCGGTGACGCCAGCAAGCACGATCTTCTTCATCCCAAACCCCTTACGCGAGACGCGTCTTCCACTCGACAATGCGCGCGCGGACCTGTTCCGGCGCCGTGCCCCCGAAGCTCTGGCGGCTGGCACAGGAAGCCTCAGGGGTGAGCACCTTGTAAACCGCTTCCGTCACGCCCGCCTCAAGCGATTGCAGTTCGGCCAGCGGCAGTTGCGACAAATCCACGCCCAGGGCCTCGGCCCGCTTCACCGCCGCGCCCGTGACGTGGTGCGCCTTGCGGAAGGGCAGGTTGAGCTCGCGCACCAGCCAGTCGGCCAGGTCAGTGGCGGTGGAGAAGCCCGATCCTGCAGCTTGCCGCATCCGCTCCGTGTTCGGCTGCAGGGCCGAGACCATGGCTGTCATGGCACCGAGGGCCAGGGTCAGGGCGTCAAACGCCTCGAACACCGGCGGCTTGTCCTCCTGCATGTCCTTGGAATAGGCCAGCGGCAGGCCCTTCATGACGGTCGACAGGGCGACCAGCGAGCCCATGATCCGTCCGGTCTTGGCCCGCACCAGTTCGGCGGCGTCGGGGTTGCGCTTCTGCGGCATGATCGAACTGCCGGTGGTCAGTTCGTCGGGCAGGGTCACAAAGCCGAACTGAGGCGTCATCCAGATGACGATCTCTTCGGCCAGACGCGACAGGTGGCCAGCGCAGATCGAGGCGGCGGCGAGGCTTTCCAGCGCGAAGTCGCGGTCCGAGACGGCATCCAGCGAATTGCCCATCGGCCGGTCGAAGCCCAGTTCCGCTGCCGTCATGTGGCGGTCGATGGGGAAGGGCGAGCCGGCCAGGGCGGCGGCCCCCAGCGGATTCTCGTTCATCCGCGCGCGGGCGTCGGTGAAGCGGGTCGCGTCGCGGCCGAACATCTCGACATAGGCCATCAGATGGTGGCCGAAGGTCACCGGCTGGGCCGGCTGCAGATGGGTGAAGCCCGGCATCAGGTCGCCAGCATGCTGTTCGGCCCGGACCAGCAGGGCGGATTGCAGCCCCCTCAGCTGTTCGACAGCAGCGTCGCAGGCACCCCGTACCCAGAGGCGGAAATCGGTCGCCACCTGATCATTGCGGCTGCGTGCCGTATGCAGCCGGCCCGAGGGCTCGCCGATCAGTTCGGCCAGCCGCGCCTCCACATTCATGTGGATGTCCTCGAACTGGTCCCGAAAGGGGAAGGATCCGTCGCGGATCTCGGCCTCGATGGCGTCCAGCCCGCCCAGGATGGCCTCGGCGTCGGCCCCGGTTATGATCTTCTGCGCCGCCAGCATGCGGCAATGGGCCCGCGAGCCGGCCAGATCCTGGGCCCACAAACGCCGGTCCACACCGATGGAGACGTTGATCGCCTGCATGATATCGGCCGGTCGCGCCGAGAAACGTCCGCCCCACATGTCTTGACCTTCCGCGTTCGGAGAAGGCTTAAGTGACGCTGGCGACGGGGAAGGCTTGGTCATGAAGGGCTCGAAGGCAGCGGGGATTGCAATTGCGGGCGGCCTCTTGGCCGGCGCTCTGATCGGCGGTGGGCTGGTATACGTCAATCGCGACGCCTTCTTCAAAGCCGCAACGCCGGAACCGGCGGCCAAAAGCGAACTGGCGCGTTTCGCCACGGGGTCGCTGACCCGGCTGGAGACGCTCAAGGCCACGCCCATGGCCCCGGCCTATGTGTTCAAGACCCGCGAGGGTGCGGATGCGACCTTCGCGGATTTCCGTGGCAAGGTGGTGGTGGTGAACCTGTGGGCCATGTGGTGCGCGCCCTGTCGCACCGAGATGCCGACCCTCGCCCGTCTGGATGAGGCCTATCCCGACAGTGAACTGATAGTCCTGCCGATCAATGTCGACGCCACGCCCGACGGCCTGGCCGACGCGCGCAGCTTCATCGACGTGCACGAACCCCTGCCGCTCTACAGCGACATGAAATTCCAGCTGCCGTTCGAACTGCCGGGTGAGGGCAAGATGCCCCAGACCGTGCTGCTGGACCGCAAGGGTCGGATCCGCGCGTCCTTCTCCGGCGAGGCAGACTGGGCCAGCCCGGAAGCGCGCGCGCTCGTGGATGCCTTGCTGGCGGAACCGGCGTAACGCCCGGACATCGGATCCGCCCATCGCCGTGAAAGCGGGGACCCGTTGCGGTCCAGCGTGATGCGACTTAGCCGGATCCTCGCCATGGCGGACCTTGGTCAGGCCCAAGGCGGTCCGGAGACCGGAAGCATTCTCCCGGGCCTGAGCGGTCGGGCTCCTGTCGGGCACGCCCGCCAGCGGCACTGTACAAACATACGGAACGCAATCTTGTTTCGGGAGTCCCGCGAGGAGAGGTCGGGATGCCGACAAACCGTGCGACGCGAAAGTGAAAATGAGCCGGTGCCCGGCCGATTTTTTCTGGAGGTGAATATTTCGTAATGCGCGAATGGGAAGGCGACGAATCCGAATTATCGAGGCATGTTGGAAAACCGGTGTGCGCGATTGGACGAATGCTGGAGTTTATGTGTCCTCGCGCCAAGGGGTGTATGTTGGCAGATCGATCATTCCGCAGTCTCGAGAATCTCGAGCGGACGGCGTCAACAGCGAGGGTCTTGAACCTTCTGAAAGTCTCAAGGGAGCACGACCGTGATTGGGACTGGAAAGAAAAGCCGCTCTTCCTTACGCCAGGGCTGAACCGATGCTTGCTGATCAAGCACAGGCTAAGAAGCAACGAGTACGATCGCTTCATGGACGATCGTCAGGTCGCGCTGAAAATTGTCATACCGATCGATCGTCGTGATCTCAAAACTGGCGGTCGATATATATTTGTCGGTCAGATAAAATATGAAGAGGCAATTCTTGAAGCCTTTGGAATTGCCCCGGACCATCCAGACTGCATGATTCTTGATGTCATGGATCAAATGCCGTCGCTTGATCCGTTTTTGCTAAGAGAGCAACTCTCCCGCGTGGGAGTTGAACCTGCAGAATGCTACTTCTCGCTAAGTAAATCTGATTTTCAAAGCATGATGGAGTTCGTGCGGGTCGAAATCACGCCGCTGGTAAATTTGAGCGTAAGCACGGGTGTACCGGGAATGCGCTCTATCGAGCGAATGGCGACAAAAATCCTGTCCAATACGCCGGGTGACGACACAAATATTCTTGGAAGAACGCTCCGTTTGAGCGCCGCCGAATATCATGAAGGCGTTTTTTGCTGGAAGGGGTTCTTGTATTATAAATGGTCGCTCGGCGTTCTTATAAAGGACATCGTTGCGGTTTCTGCAAAGCTTGAATCGATAAAGCCTATTGGTCCTGCTGATACAATTTCAAAGGCTTACATTAATCGAAGTCGAAGAAATATTCATTCCCGAATTTTGCGTACCTGCAAAGAAGTCAAATCTACGCTTCATATATACGATACGGCGTATGCTGCTTTGACCCAGGAAGGGAATCCTGTCGCTTTCCGTGAGTTTTTGCTCAGGGCGCCGTCGTTGTTTTCTCGGCTCGGTGAGCAAATCGGCGCACTTCAGCATATTGTCAGCTTCACGAACTATCGGTTTGGTTCCAGGCGGAGGGTTGTCGGGAGCGAGGAGCTGATGGATATCCTGATGGATTTCGAAGGCAGTCTTCGCGGCCGTGACGACAGGGGTTGAGCCGGACGTTTCGTTCGCCCGCCCGGGCCCGGCTTACAGAGGACCCGGGGATCAACTCCGCTGCCAGTGATGCGTGTAGGCCGGCCCCGGCGCGCGGGCCGTTGTGAACGCCCTGCTGGCCGAGTCGGCCTGATCGGCTAGTTGCCTTTTTCCTCGGCCTCGCCGTCGGCATTCATAACCGC
The DNA here is from genome assembly GCA_947501315.1 of Caulobacteraceae bacterium. GTDB lineage: Bacteria > Pseudomonadota > Alphaproteobacteria > Caulobacterales > Caulobacteraceae > Brevundimonas. The sequence continues at coordinate 12,433 of CANMXH010000028.1, forward strand.
CGCATCGGCTGCCAGCTGGTCGGTGGCCTGATCGACGTCGCGAACGGTCTGTCCGGCGACGGCCGTAATCGCCGAACCGACCTGGGCCGCTTCTTCCCTCAGGGCCGCCTCGACCTCGCCCGCTGCCTCTTCAGCCTCGGTCTGGGCCTCTGCGACCTCTGCTTCAGCCTCTTCTGCCGCCGGGCTGCAGGCGACGGTGCCCAGGCCCAGGGTCGCCAGGGCGGCGAGGGTCAGGAAACGCTTGATCATCGGAGACCTCTCGAAAAACGCCAGTGTGACCCGGGACGGCACCTTGCAGAAGGGGGGTGCGACGTTGGTGGCTGGAGGCGGGCTCGAACCGCCGACCTGTGGGTTATGAATCCACCGCTCTAACCAGCTGAGCTACCCAGCCCCGTTTGACGATCGTGTCGCTCGAGTCCCGGCGGGAACTGGTCTATCCGCCGGAAGACCGGTGCCTATATAGGCGGGTGCCGGTGGTTTCAAGCCGCCTTCACGCCGTCGCGGGGCCGGGACCTTGCGTCGCATAAGGGTGACGTGGCGGGGCGGGAACGGCTAGGCTGGCGCGACTGTTCGCTTCGCATCTGATTAAAGGGGTTTCCCATGCGCCTGCTCGCCCTGGCCGTCACTGTCTCCGCCGTGACCCTGGCCGCCGCCTGTGGCGCCAACGGGCAGGACGCGGCCCTGCCGGGGGATCCGGTCGAGACCCGCGCGGCCAATGCGCCGGACCAGCAGCCCGCCTTTGCCGGTCAGACCCGAGCGCCCGGTGTTCGCACCGGGCTGGCCATGGCCCATACGGTGGTGGCCTCGGGGCTGGAGGAGCCGTGGGGCCTGGCCCTGCTGCCCGACGGCCGCTGGCTGGTGACCGAGCGGCCGGGCCGCCTGCGGATCATCACCGCTGCCGGTGCGGTCAGCGAGCCCGTTGGGGGCCTTCCGGCTGTCGATGCTCGAGGGCAGGGCGGCCTGCTGGATGTTGTGACCGGCCCGACCTTCGGCCAGGACCGCCTGATCTACTGGAGCTATGCCGAGCCTCGTGAAGGCGGCAACGGCACCGCCGTGGCGCGCGGCCGCCTGTCGGACGACGGCTCGCGGGTCGAGGGTGTGCAGGTCATCTTCCGCGCCACCCCGACCTATGACGGCGACAAGCATTTCGGCGCGTCACTGGCTTTCGCGCCCGACGGCAAGCTGTTCGTCACCCTGGGCGAACGGTCCGATGCGCCGATGCGGCCCCAGGCCCAGGATCTGGCCTCGCACATGGGCAAGACCATCCGCATCAATGCCGACGGCACGGTCCCGTCCGACAATCCCTTCGTCGGCCGTGCCGGGGCCCTGCCTGAGATCTGGTCATCAGGTCACCGCAATGCGCAGGGGATCGCAATCGCGGCGAACGGCGACGTCTGGACCGTCGAGCACGGCACACGCGGCGGCGATGAGGTCAATCTGGACCGGGCCGGTCTGAACTATGGCTGGCCGGACGTGACCTACGGGATCGAATATCGCGGTGTCCCGATCAATGCGGGGATCACCGCCCGCGAGGGCACCGAACAGCCGGCCTATTACTGGGATCCGTCGATCGCCCCCGGTGGCATGACTGTCTATGACGGGGCCATGTTCCCCGGCTGGCGCGGCAATCTGCTGGTGGCGGCGCTCAAGGACAAACACATCGCCCGTCTGGTGGTCGAGGGCGGCCGCATCGTCGGCGAGGAGCGGCTGCTGACCGATCTCGGCGAACGGGTGCGCGACGTGGCCGTGGCGGCGGATGGCGCGGTCTGGGTCGTCACCGACGAGACGAACGGGAAACTGGTGCGGCTGGCGGTGCGCTGACGCCTATTCGGGTGCGGGGCCAAAGCGATTGGGGCCTGGCTCGCCGCGCAACCATTCTGTCCATGTCAGGTCGTGATTGAAGAGGCTGGCAAGCAGCGCGACGCCAGAGGCACCCGCCAGGCCCCACCGGACCTGCTCAGGCAGATCGGGAAAGGAGATCGCGACGTTGAGCGGCGTGGCAAAAATTATGAACCAGATCAGCCGCTTCAGATAGACGCGATGTGCGTGGCGACCGACGTCATGCAGTCGGCGGACTCCACTGGCCGCCAAGCCGATCACAACTGGTACAAGGAGCAGTGCCATCGCACCCGCAATCGGTGGCGGCGTCCCGATCATGAGCAGAAATATCGGGCCGGCAAGGCTGAGCAAGAGGACCAAAAGCAGTTTGCGTTCGAGCCGCTGTCGACCGGCGAAACTGAGTCGCCCGGAAAAGTCGAAAGCCTTGGCAAGACGGTCAGACATACCGTCATGATTGTCATGGGTTGAACAAATCGTCTAGTCGCGCAGCAGCTCGTTCACGCCCGTCTTGGCTCGCGTCTGGGCGTCTACCCGTTTGACGATGACGGCGCAGTAGAGCGACGGCCCGCCGTTCGGGTCGGGCAGGCTGCCCGGCACGACGACGCTGTAGGCCGGCACCTCGCCGCGGAAGACTGCGCCGGTGGCGCGGTCGATGATCTTCGTCGAGCCGGACAGATAGACGCCCATGGCCAGGACCGCGCCCTCGCGGACGATGACGCCCTCGGCCACCTCGGCGCGGGCGCCGATGAAACAGCCGTCCTCGATAATGGTCGGATTGGCCTGCAACGGCTCCAGCACCCCGCCGATGCCGGCACCGCCGGACAGGTGGACGTTCTTGCCGATCTGGGCACAGGAGCCGACCGTGGCCCAGGCGTCGACCATCGACCCCTCGTCGACATAGGCACCGATGTTCACGAAACTGGGCATCAGCACGACGTTGCGGCCGATGAAGGCCCCGCGCCGCACGATCGAACCCGGCACGGAGCGGAAGCCCGCCTCCTGATAGTGGGCCGCGGTCCAGTCGCCGAATTTGTTGGGCACCTTGTCCCACCAGGGGCCGACGCCGGGGGCGTGGCTGGCCGGGCCGCGGTCGCCGGCGCGCATGATCTCATTGTCGTTGAGGCGGAAGGACAGGAGCACCGCCTTCTTCAGCCATTGATGTGTGGTCCAGACCCCGTCGGACGCGCGCGAGGCGACCCGCGCCTGGCCGGAGTCCAGTAGCTCCAGCGCCTGGTCGACGGCCTTGCGGACCTCGCCGTGGGTGGCGGCCGAGACCTGGGCGCGGTCTTCCCAGGCGGCTTCGACAATGGCTTCCAGATGAGCGAGGTCGGTCATGCGGCGGCGTCCTTGAAGGTCAGGTCGGTCAGGAAATCCAGAAGATCGGGAGCGATATGGTCGATATGGTCGCCCAGCGGCTTGCCGTGGCCGTCGCCGATCAGGACGGTGGCCATGCCCAGCGCCTTGGCCGGCTCCAGATTGCGCGGCGTGTCCTCGAAGAAGGCGGTCCGGTGCGGGTCGAGGCCGTAGCGTTCGATGAAATGCCGGAAGGTCGAGGGCGCGGGCTTGGGCGTCAGGTCGGCGTCCTCGATGGTGAAGACGCCGTCGAAACAGGCCGTGACCCCGAGGCGGTCCAGCACCCGGTCCGCATAGTCCCGCGCGCCATTGGTGAAGACGAGGCGGCGGCCGGGCAGGCGCATCAGCTGTTCGACCAGGCGAGGGGCGGGTTCCAGCGAATCCATCGGCACGTCGTGGACATCATGCAGGAAATGCGCGGGATCGATGGTGTAGTTGGCCATCAGGCCCGCCAGGGTCGTGCCGTGCTCGTCCAGAAATTGGCGCTGGAGCACGCGGGCGGAAACGGGATCCAGCCCCACGGCCTCGACCACATAGGCATTGATCCGACCCTGGACCAGTTGCATCAGCCCCTGCTCCCGCGGGTACAGGGTGTCGTCCATGTCGAACACCCAGGCGGAGACGTGCGACAGGTCGATCAAGAGGCCTTCACCAGGGTGCCGGCCCCGTGCTCGGTGAACAGCTCCACCAGCATGGCGTGGGGGCGGCGGCCGTCGAGGATGACCACGGCCTCGACCCCGTCGCGCACGGCGGCGATGGCGGTCTGCAGCTTGGGGATCATGCCGCCGGTGGCGATGCCGTCCTCGATCAGCCTGGCGGCCTCATTGACCGTCATCTGGCGGATGATCTCGCCGTCCGCGCCCTTGACCCCCGGAACGTCGGTCAGCAGCAACATGCGTTTGGCACCCAGCGACCCGGCGACAGCTCCGGCGACGGTGTC